>NZ_JBNFVX010000009.1:0-131699 GCF_049943275.1 Marinobacter sp. VGCF2001 | reverse complement strand
GTTACCCTGATCGCTCCGATCGCCATGGAAGATGGTCTGCGCTTCGCGATTCGCGAAGGTGGCCGTACCGTTGGTGCCGGCGTGGTTGCCAAGATCGTTGAGTAATTTGCTCGATTGATCAGGAAAAAGGGGCTGAATGTTCAGCCCCTTTTTCTGTTTGGGTCGCAAACGCTGCTCAACCCTGTCAATGGTATCGCTGTTGACAGGGTTGGGTATTATGCATACAATGCGGCTCCTTTTTTTGAAGGTCGGCTAACAAGTAGCTGCTACGAGTGGAGTTTGGTGCATCATGCAAAGCCAAAAAATTCGAATCCGGTTGAAGGCGTTTGATTATCGCCTGATCGACCAGTCCACGCAGGAGATCGTCGATACCGCCAAGCGGACCGGCGCTCAGGTGCGTGGTCCTATTCCTCTGCCGACGCGGAAGGAAAAGTACACGGTATTGATCTCTCCGCACGTCAATAAAGACGCGCGTGATCAGTATGAAATTCGTACGCATAAGCGTTTGCTCGACATCGTTGAGCCGACGGAAAAGACAGTGGATGCTCTGATGAAGTTGGACCTGGCAGCAGGTGTAGACGTTCAGATCAGCCTCGGCTAATACCGCCCGGTATTAGTCTGTGTAACTGTCATAGGCCATAGAGGGTGCAAGCCCCGTACACTTAAGAGGTGAAACATGGCAATTGGTGTTGTCGGTCGTAAGGCCGGTATGACCCGTATTTTTACGGATGACGGGCAGGCGTTGCCCGTAACGGTAATCGAGGTTGAGCCCAACCGCATTACCCAACTCAAGACTCTCGAAAGCGACGGCTACCGTGCAGTGCAGGTGACCGTTGGTTCTCGTCGTTCCTCGCGGGTTACCAAGGCTGAAGCCGGGCATTATGCGAAAGCAGGTGTCGAGGCGGGTCGTGGTATCTGGGAATTCCGTCTTGCCGATGGTGAAGGTGAAGAATTGGCTGCCGGTAGCGAGCTGACTGTGTCTGTTTTTGAAGACGGTCAGGTTGTTGATGCGGTTGGTCAGTCCAAAGGTAAAGGCTTCCAGGGCGGTGTGAAGCGCTGGAACTTCTCCATGCAGGACGCTACTCACGGTAACTCCCTGTCTCATCGTGCTCCGGGTTCCATTGGTCAGAACCAGACTCCGGGCAAGGTGTTCAAGGGCAAAAAGATGGCCGGTCAACTCGGTAATGCGCAGGTTACTGTGCAGAATCTGAAAATTGTCCGTGTCGATGCCGAGCGCAACCTGCTGCTGGTAAGTGGTGCCGTACCTGGCGCAACTGGCGGCGATGTTGTCATCAAGCCTGCAGTTAAAGCCTGAGGAGCGGTGCGATGGAATTGACAATTACAGGTAGCGGCAAGGGAATCTCTGTTTCCGATGCTGCGTTTGCCAAAGATTTTAACGAGGCTCTGGTTCATCAGGTCGTGACTGCCTACATGGCGGCCGGTCGTCAGGGAACCAAGGCCCAGAAGACTCGCTCCGAAGTTCGTGGCGGTGGTAAGAAGCCATGGCGTCAGAAGGGCACTGGTCGTGCTCGTGCGGGCACCATTCGCAGCCCGATCTGGCGCTCCGGTGGTGTGACTTTTGCTGCCAAGCCGCGTGACTTCGAGCAGAAGGTTAACCGCAAGATGTACCGTGCGGCGATGCGTTCCATTTTCTCCGAGCTGGTTCGCCAGGAGCGCCTGGTTGTTGTCGACGACCTGAATGTCGAGACGCCCAAGACCAAGGCCTTCACTGCCAAGTTGAGCGATCTGGGCGTGTCTAATGCCCTGATCCTGTCTGAAACCGTTGAGCAGAATCTGCATCTGGCTTCGCGCAACGTTCCCCATGTGGACGTTCGGGATGTTGCGGGTCTGGATCCGGTCAGCCTGGTTGCCTTTGAGAAAGTCGTGGTGACCGTTCCCGCTCTGAAGAAGATCGAGGAGATGCTGGGATGAATCAGGAACGTATTTACAAGGTCCTGCTGGGGCCGCACGTATCGGAAAAAGGGTCTCTGGCGGCTGAGCGTGGTCAGGTAGTGTTTCGTGTTGCTCCTGATGCAACCAAGCCGGAGATCAAAAAAGCCGTTGAGCAACTGTTCAACGTCACCGTCGAAGGTGTTCAGGTTCTGAACCGCAAGGGTAAGCTTAAGCGCACTATCCGCGGGTTCGGCAAGCGTAATGACATTCGTAAGGCTTACGTCAAGCTGGCAGAAGGTCAGGACATCGATTTTCTGGATGTGGAATAAGGTAAAGGGGTCGTAATATGCCGATCGTCAAAACCAAACCAACATCTGCCGGACGCCGTCATGTTGTAAAGCTTTACAACCCGGATCTGCACACAGGGCGCCCTTACGAGCCGTTGGTAGAAAGAAAGAACAAGACGGGTGGACGTAATAATGCAGGTCGCATTACCACGCGTCACACCGGTGGTGGCCACAAGCAGCACTACCGTATTATTGATTTCAAGCGGACCAAAGATGGTATCCCGGCGGTTATTGAACGCCTGGAATACGATCCTAACCGCTCTGCGCACATCGCACTGCTGAAGTATGCCGATGGCGAGCGTCGTTACATTATCGCTCCTAAAGGTATGCAGATTGGTGACCCTGTGCGCTCCGGTATCGACGCGCCGATTAAAGTGGGTAGCACGTTGCCGCTCCGGAACATTCCGGTCGGTTCCGTAATCCACTGCGTTGAACTCAAGCCTGGCAAAGGTGCTCAGCTGGCTCGCTCTGCGGGCGCATCCGTACAGCTGGTAGCGCGTGAGGGTGCATATGCCACCATCCGCCTGCGCTCAGGTGAAATGCGTAAGGTGCTTGTAGATTGCCGCGCGACGTTGGGTGAAGTGTCCAACAGCGAGCACAGTCTCAAGCAGCTTGGTAAAGCGGGTGCATCACGTTGGCGCGGCAAACGCCCAACAGTACGTGGTGTTGCTATGAACCCAGTTGACCACCCGCATGGTGGTGGTGAAGGGCGTACCTCTGGCGGACGTCACCCGGTTACTCCGTGGGGTGTTCCGACCAAAGGGCATAAGACTCGTAAGAACAAGCGTACTGATAAAATGATAGTACGTCGTCGTTCGGCCAAGTAAACGACTACATAGAGGTAATTGCTGTGCCACGTTCTTTGAAGAAAGGTCCTTTTATAGACCTGCATCTGTTGAAGAAGGTCGAGGCAGCTCTGGAAAGCAACGACAAGCGGCCCATTAAAACCTGGTCCCGCCGGTCGACAGTATTTCCGGAGATGGTAGGCCTGACCATTGCAGTCCACAACGGCAAGCAGCACGTGCCGGTTTATGTCACCGAAGATATGGTAGGACATAAACTGGGTGAGTTCGCGGCAACGCGTACTTATCGTGGTCATGCGGCCGACAAGAAAGCTAAACGCTGATTCTGAGGTAATAGAAATGGAAGTAGCAGCCAAGTACAAGGGCGCTCGCCTCTCAGCTCAAAAAGCACGTCTTGTCGCTGACCAAGTACGCGGCAAGGCTGTTGAGGACGCCCTGAACATTCTGACTTTCAGCCCGAAGAAGGCGGCGGTTGTACTCAAGAAAGCTCTTGAGTCTGCCATTGCCAACGCTGAGCATAACGAAGGTCTGGACGTAGATGATCTGCGGGTTTCCACCGTCATGGTGGATGAGGGCCCAACGCTCAAGCGAATCAAAGCTCGAGCCAAGGGGCGCGCTGACCGTATTTTCAAGCGCACCTGTCATATCACCGTCAAGGTCGCCGACAAGTAGGAGATGCTCAGATGGGTCATAAAGTAAATCCAACCGGCATTCGCCTGGGTGTGATCAAAGAGCACAACTCAGTGTGGTACGCCGACAAGAAGGACTACGCGAAAAATCTCCTGAATGATATTCAGGTTCGCGAGTTCCTGGACAAGCGCCTGGTTAAGGCGTCTGTCAGCAAGATCGTGATCGAGCGCCCTGCTCAGAACGCCCGGATCACGATCCATACCGCCCGCCCCGGTATTGTTATCGGTAAGAAGGGTGAAGATGTTGACCGTCTGCGTCGCGAAGTTAGCGACATGATGGGTGTGCCTGTGCACATCAACATCGAAGAAGTCCGCAAGCCGGACCTGGATGCCCGCCTGGTTGCGCAGAACGTTGCCGGTCAGCTGGAGCGTCGTGTGATGTTCCGTCGCGCTATGAAGCGTGCGGTACAGAACGCCATGCGTCAGGGAGCCAAGGGCATCAAGATTCAGGTTGGCGGTCGTCTTGGGGGTGCTGAAATCGCACGTTCCGAGTGGTATCGCGAAGGTCGTGTACCTCTGCACACACTGCGTGCAGATATTGATTATGCAACCTATGAAGCGCACACCACTTACGGCGTTATCGGCGTAAAGGTATGGATCTTCAAAGGTGAGATTCTTGGTGGTATGGAGCAGGTCCGTGCTGACAAGAAAGCCTCTGGGAAGAAAGGTTCTAAGTAAAGGGGCACTCTTATGCTGCAACCAAAACGCACCAAATTCCGCAAGGTAATGAAAGGCCGTAACACCGGTCTTGCTCAGCGTTCCAACAAGGTGAGCTTCGGTGAATACGGATTGAAGGCAACGACTCGCGGGCGTATAACTGCGCGCCAGATCGAGGCAGCGCGTCGTACTATGACTCGCCGCATCAAGCGTGGCGGTAAGATCTGGATTCGGGTTTTCCCGGATAAGCCGATCACCGGTAAGCCGCTTGAAGTACGTATGGGTAAAGGTAAAGGTTCTGTCGAGTATTGGGTGGCTGAAATTCAGCCAGGCCGCATGTTGTATGAGATGGAAGGTGTTGCGGAAGATATCGCCCGCGAAGCTTTCACTCTGGCTGCCGCCAAACTGCCGGTACAGACCACCTTTGTTAAGAGGACGGTGATGTGATGAAAGCAACAGAGCTGCGTGAAAAGTCAGTCGAGGAGCTGAACAAAGAGCTGATCGACCTCCTGAAGGAGCAGTTCAACCTGCGCATGCGCAAGGCGACAGGTCAGCTGAATCAGTCTCACCTTCTCGGCAAGGTGAAGCGCGATATCGCTCGCGTGAAAACAGTATTGAACGATAAGGCGGGACAGTGACATGACCGAAGCTACCCAAACTGCCAGAACTCTGAGCGGCAAGGTCGTGAGCAACAAGATGGAGAAGTCCATCGTGGTCCTGGTTGAACGTCAGGTTAAACACCCGCTGTACGGTAAGTACATGAAGCGTTCAACCAAGATTCATGCGCACGATGAAAGCAATCAGTGCAACATTGGTGACACTGTGACCATTCAGGAAACCCGTCCGGTCTCGAAGACCAAGAGCTGGGCCCTGGTGGAAGTCACCGAACGCGCTGCCAAGGTGTAATTCGCCCGGAGAACAACCATGATTCAGACTCAAACAATGCTTGAAGTCGCGGATAACAGTGGTGCACGTCAGGTTATGTGCATCAAGGTCCTGGGCGGATCTCACCGACGCTATGCGACCGTTGGGGACATCATCAAGGTGACCGTTAAGGAAGCCATTCCCCGCGGCAAGGTGAAAAAAGGCCAGGTCCTGAAGGCTGTTGTAGTCCGTACCCGTAAGGGTGTGCGTCGTCCGGACGGATCGCTGATCCGTTTTGACGGTAACGCGGCGGTACTTCTGAACAATCAGGACGCTCCCATTGGTACCCGTATCTTCGGACCGGTTACCCGTGAACTGCGAAATGAGAAGTTCATGAAGATTATCTCACTGGCACCCGAAGTACTTTAAAGGACCAGAGGCCGGTTATGAAAAAGATCAAACGAGATGACGAAGTAATCGTCACCACGGGGAAAGATAAAGGCAAACGTGGTAAAGTTCTGAAAGTTCAGGACGACGGCAAGGTGATTGTTTCTGGCATCAATATGATGAAGAAGCACACAAAGCCGAACCCGATGCTTGGTACCCCGGGCGGTATCGTCGAAAAAGAAGCGCCTATCCAGGCTTCCAACGTGGCTATTTTTAATCCGCAGACCGGCAAAGCCGATCGTGTAGGCTTCCAGATGAAGGAAGACGGCACCAAAGCGCGGATCTTCAAGTCCACGAACGAAGCTGTCGATAACCAGTAAGCGGTGGTGGTTACGATGCTTAACATGAAAGAGCAGTACACTAAGGAAGTGGTACCCGCCCTGCAGAAAGAGTTCAGCTACAAGAACGTGATGCAGGTTCCGCGTATCGAAAAAATCACCCTGAACATGGGTGTTGGCGAAGCGGTTGGTGACAAGAAGCTGATTGAAAATGCCGTGGCGGATCTCGAGCGCCTGGCGGGTCAAAAAGCGGTTGTCACTAAAGCGCGTAAATCTGTCGCGGGATTCAAAATCCGCGAGGGTTGGCCGATTGGTTGTAAAGTGACCCTGCGCGGTGAGCGTATGTGGGATTTCTTCGATCGTCTGGTGCACATTGCGGTTCCCCGCATTCGTGATTTCCGCGGTCTGAACCCGAAATCCTTCGACGGTCGCGGTAACTACAGCGTGGGTGTGCGTGAGCAGATCATCTTTCCTGAGATCGAGTACGACAAGGTCGACAAGATTCGCGGGTTGGATATCACCATCACCACCACTGCCGGTACCGACGACGAAGGTCGCGAACTGTTGAAAGCCTTTGGCTTTCCGTTCAAGAAATAAGGAACGAGTGACATGGCGAAGGTTTCCATGAAAAACCGTGAGCTCAAGCGTGAAAAGGCTGTTGCGAAGTATGCAGCCAAGCGCGCCGAGCTCAAGGCGATTATCAAGAACCCGAATACCAGCGATGATGACCGTTGGGATGCACAAATGAAGCTCCAGCAGCTTCCGCGTGATTCATCTCCTTCGCGTCTTCGGAATCGTTGCCAGGTGACTGGTCGTCCCCACGGTGTTCTGCGCAAGTTTGAGCTGTCACGGATTAAACTCCGTGAATACGGCATGCGCGGTGACGTCCCGGGTCTGACTAAAGCAAGCTGGTAAGATAGGTGCCTGACCTCGGTCAGGTGCCTGTTGGTAAGCGGTGCGGCAAGCCGCTGCACAACTAAAAAGATCAGGAGCCTCATACCAATGAGTATGCAAGACACGCTTGCGGATATGTTTACGCGTATCCGTAATGCCCAGATGGCATCAAAAGTCGACGTAAAGATGCCGTCTTCCAAAATGAAGGTCTCAGTAGCCCAGGTCCTCAAGGACGAAGGCTACGTAGCCGATTTTTCTGTTTCAGCTGACGCGAAGCCAGAGTTGACTATCTCTCTGAAATACTTCGGTGGCAAGCCTGTTATTGAAGAGATTCAGCGGGCCAGCCGTCCGAGTCTGCGCCAGTACAAGGGCGCCGGGGAACTGCCGAAAGTAGCCGGCGGTCTGGGAGTCGCGATTGTCTCAACGTCCAAGGGCGTTATGACAGACCGCGCTGCACGAGCTGCAGGCGTGGGTGGCGAAGTCATCTGCACCGTATTTTAGGAGATACACATGTCCAGGGTTGCCAATAATCCTGTCGTGCTGCCTTCCGGTGTTGAGGTTAAGCTGAACGGACAGGAAATTAATGTGAAGGGCTCCAAGGGAGCGCTTCAATTCACCATTCACCAGGCGGTCGAAGTAAAGCAGGAAGAAAATGTTCTGCGTTTCACGGCTCGCGATGGTGCCAAACAGTCCCGCGCTCTTGCTGGTACTACTCGTGCGTTGGTTAACAACATGGTTACCGGCGTATCCACAGGCTGGGAGCGTAAGCTGCAGCTGGCGGGCGTAGGCTACCGTGCGCAGGCGCAAGGTAAGAAGCTCAACCTGACACTGGGTTTTTCTCATCCAGTCGAGTATGAGCTGCCCGAGGGTGTTACTGCGGAAACTCCGTCGAATACGGAAGTTGTGGTTCGCGGTATCGATAAGCAACAGGTTGGCCAGGTCGCTGCGGAAATCCGCGCGTTCCGTCCGCCCGAGCCGTACAAAGGCAAGGGTGTTCGTTATGCGGATGAGCAGGTCAGACGCAAAGAAGCCAAGAAGAAATAAGGCGGGACTATGAGCGCAAATAACGAAAGACTGCGTCGCGCGCGCAAAGTGCGCATGAAAATCCGTGAGCTGGGTACAGACCGTCTGTGCGTGCATCGTACGCCGCGTCATATGTACGCCCAGGTTACGACAGCAGATGGCAGCAAAGTGCTTGCCACTGCCTCCACGTTGGATAAGGAACTGCGCCAGGGTGCAACCGGTAACGTGGACGCTGCCAAAAAGGTCGGTCAGCTGATTGCTGAGCGCGCCAAGGCGGCAGGCATTGAGACGGTCGCATTCGACCGCTCAGGTTACCGTTATCATGGTCGCGTGCAGGCTCTGGCCGACGCAGCCCGTGAAGCTGGCTTGCAATTCTAAGAGGTGGAGAAGATGAGCGTTAACGAACAGAAGGCGCCTGAGCTCCAGGAGAAGCTGGTTCAGGTCAATCGCGTCGCCAAGGTAGTAAAGGGCGGCCGTATCTTTGCCTTCACCGCACTGACTGTAGTGGGTGATGGTAAAGGTCGCGTTGGTTTCGGTCGTGGCAAGGCACGGGAAGTTCCTGTTGCCATCCAGAAGGCCATGGAAGCTGCACGCAAGAACATGGTAGACGTTGCACTGGACGGCACTACCCTGCAGTACCCGGTTCGGGCACAGCACGGTGGTTCCAGGGTGTTCATGCAACCCGCTTCTGAAGGTACCGGTATCATCGCCGGTGGCGCAATGCGCGCCGTACTGGAAGTGGCTGGTGTACAGAACGTTCTGTCCAAGTGTTACGGGTCCACCAACCCGGTGAACGTGGTACGTTCCACCATCAAGGGTCTGCAGGCCATGAAAGCGCCTGAAGACGTTGCAGCCAAGCGCGGTAAATCCGTGGAAGATATTCTGGGTTGAAGTCATGGCGAACGCAAAAACGATCAAAGTAACTCTGACCCGCAGCCCAATCGGCTGTCAGCCCAAGCACAAACTGTGCGTCAAGGGCCTGGGTCTTCGTAAAATCGGTCACTCCGTGGAAGTGGAGGATACTCCTTCTGTCCGCGGTATGATCAACCGGGTAAATTACCTGGTTCGGGTTGAGGAGAACTAAGATGCGTCTGAACGAACTTGCTCCGGAACCCGGTTCACGTCCGTCCGCGAAGCGCGTCGGTCGTGGTATCGGTAGCGGTCTAGGCAAAACTGGCGGCCGTGGTCATAAAGGTCTGAAAGCCCGTTCCGGCGGCTCCGTTGCTCCCGGTTTCGAGGGTGGTCAGCAACCTCTGGCACGCCGTCTTCCGAAGTTCGGCTTCACTTCACGTCAGCAGCGTTACGTGGCGGAAATCCGCCTGAACGAGCTCGCGAAGGTTGAAGGCGACGTGGTTGACCTGGCAGCTCTGAAAAAAGCTGACATCATTCGTGAAGAAATTCGCGATGCCAAGGTTATCCTGTCCGGCGAGCTGGATCGTGCGGTAACTGTGAAGGGGCTTCGCGTCACCAAGGGTGCACGTGAGGCAATTACTGCCGCGGGTGGTAAAGTCGAAGACTAAGACGAGTCGAGGACTAAATGGCCAAGACAGCATCATTGCCTGCGGGCGCCGGAAAAGGATTTGCAGAGCTGCGTTCGCGGCTCTGGTTCGTGTTCCTGGCCCTGCTGGTTTACCGGATCGGTGCCCATATTCCGGTTCCTGGTATCAACCCGGACCGTTTGGCGGCACTGTTTGATCAGAATCAGGGGACCATCCTCAGTCTGTTCAATATGTTCTCCGGTGGTGCGCTTGAGCGCATGAGTATCTTCGCACTCGGTATCATGCCGTATATTTCGGCTTCTATTATCATGCAGCTCATGACTGCGGTTAGTCCGCAGCTTGAGCAGCTGAAAAAGGAAGGCGAGGCTGGTCGTCGCAAGATCAGCCAGTACACTCGGTATGGTACGGTTATCCTGGCCCTGGTTCAGGGCTTTGGTATTTCCGTAGGTCTGGCATCACAGGGCGTCACCTTTAACGACAGCTTCAGCTTCCACTTTGTGGCGGTTGTCTCGTTTGTTAGTGGTGCAGTCTTTATGATGTGGCTCGGTGAGCAAATCACCGAACGGGGCATCGGTAATGGTATTTCGCTGCTGATTTTTGCGGGTATCGTTGCGGGTCTTCCTGGAGCCATTGGTCAGACCCTGGAGCAGGCTCGTAATGGCGAAATGAGCCTGTTGGTTGTTCTCGGAATTGGTGTTTTGGCAATCGCAGTCGTTGGCTTCGTGGTCTTTATGGAGCGTGGCCAGCGTCGCCTGACGATCAATTATGCCAAGCGTCAGCAGGGGCGGCGGGTGTTTGCCCAGCAGTCCAGTCATCTGCCGCTGAAGGTGAATATGGCCGGCGTTATTCCGCCGATCTTCGCTTCGTCCATCTTGCTGTTCCCGGCTTCGCTGGGGCAATGGTTTGGTCAAGGTGAGGGTATGGAATGGCTGAGTGATATCTCCCAGGCGTTGGCACCGAGCCAGCCGTTGTATATTATCCTGTTTGCGGCAGCAGTCATCTTCTTCTGCTACTTCTATACAGCTCTGATGTACAACCCCAAGGAAGTTGCGGATAACCTCAAGCGTTCCGGCGCGTTTATCCCCGGTATCCGGCCAGGCGAACAGACGGCAAAGTACATTGATGGTGTGCTGACTCGTCTGACACTGTTCGGTGCTATGTATATTGCAGCAGTATCCCTGTTTCCTCAGTTCCTGATGGTCGCCGGGAATGTGCCTTTCTATCTTGGAGGTACGTCGCTGCTGATTGTTGTAGTCGTGGTGATGGATTTCATGGCTCAGGTTCAGTCGCACCTGATGTCTCACCAGTATGAATCGCTGATGAAGAAATCCAATCTCAAGGGCTATGGACGGAACGGCTGAGCAGGCCGTTCCCCTTGAAAACTGGAGTCGACAATGAAAGTACGCGCTTCGGTAAAGAAAATTTGCCGTAACTGCAAAGTAATTCGACGCAATGGCTCGGTTCGAGTCATCTGCTCGGAGCCTCGTCACAAGCAGCGTCAGGGCTGATCCGGTACGGACAAGCACTGACATTGTATAAGGGGTTCGCAATAGTGGCGCTTGACTCTACCCTGGGTCAGGCGCTATTATTTCGCGCCCTTTTTGTGGCGGAAAATTCACACAGCAAAGCTTTGAACGCGGAGTAATTTGGATGGCACGTATAGCCGGTGTCAATATACCCGATCACAAACATGCTGTTGTCTCGCTGACCTACATCTTCGGTATCGGCAAGACAACAGCCCAGAAGCTTTGCGATGCAACCGGCGTTAAGCCGGACGTCAAGGTCAAAGACCTGAGCGACGAGCAGCTTGAAACCCTTCGTACTGAAGTGGGCAAGTGGACCGTCGAAGGCGATTTGCGTCGTGAAGTACAGATGAACATCAAGCGTTTGAAGGATCTCGGTTGCTTCCGTGGTCTGCGTCATCGTCATGGCCTTCCGGTCCGTGGCCAGCGCACCAAGACCAACGCCCGCACCCGTAAAGGTCCTCGCAAACCTATTCGTAAGTAACAGGTAGGCAAACATGGCAAAGCCAGGTACACGTACCCGTAAAAAGGTGAAAAAGACGGTTGTTGATGGCGTCGCGCACGTACACGCGTCCTTCAACAACACCATCGTGACCATTTCGGACCGTCAGGGCAACGTCCTGTCCTGGGCCACTTCAGGTGGTTCCGGCTTCCGCGGCTCACGTAAGAGTACACCTTTTGCTGCGCAGGTAGCAGCTGAAAGAGCCGGTAATGCGGCTGCTGAATACGGCCTTAAAAACCTGGACGTAGAGGTTAAGGGTCCTGGGCCCGGACGTGAATCTGCAGTTCGCGCGCTGAATGCGTGTGGCTACAAGATCACCAACATCACTGATGTGACGCCGATTCCCCACAACGGCTGTCGTCCGCCCAAGAAGCGCCGCGTCTAACACAGGAGACAGTGAAATATGGCTCGTTATATAGGCCCGAAGTGCAAGCTGTCTCGTCGTGAAGGGACAGATCTTTTTCTGAAGAGCGGCGTTCGCGCGCTCGATTCCAAGTGCAACATCGAGACTCCGCCGGGTATGCACGGCGCGCGTCGCGGTCGTCTGTCCGAGTACGGCGTTCAGCTTCGTGAAAAACAGAAAGTCCGTCGTATCTACGGCGTGCTTGAGAAGCAGTTCCGCAGTTACTACAAAGAGGCTGCCCGCCTGAAGGGTGCAACGGGTGAAAACCTGCTGCAGCTTCTGGAAGGTCGTCTGGACAACGTTGTATATCGCATGGGCTATGGTTCTACCCGTGCAGAAGCCCGTCAGCTCGTCTCTCACAAGGCGATCCTGGTTAATGACAAGACGGTGAATATCCCGTCGTATCAGGTCAAGCCGGGCGACGTTGTGAGCGTGCGCGAAAAGGCCAAGAACCAGTTGCGTGTTAAAGGCGCACTGGAACTGTCTGGCAGTCGCGCACCGGTAAGCTGGGTAGAGGTTGACGCCAACAAGATGTCAGGCGTTTACAAGTCAGTGCCTGAGCGTACTGAACTGCCGGCCGACATCAACGAGAACCTCATCGTCGAGCTTTACTCCAAGTAAAGCCCAGTTAGCAACGATAGCAGATAGGGGCGTCTATGCAGCGTTCAGTACATGAGTTATTGACACCTCGTACCATTGACGTGAAAGAATCGAGCGCAACGCGCGCCAAAGTGACCCTGGAGCCGCTCGAGCGCGGTTTCGGGCACACTCTGGGTAGCGCGCTGCGTCGTATTCTTCTGTCTTCGATGCCGGGCTGCGCCGTGACTGAAGCACAGATCGACGGTGTCCTGCACGAGTACAGTGCCATTGAGGGTGTCCAGGAAGACGTTATCGAGATTCTTCTGAATCTCAAGGGCGTTGCCGTGAAGATGAACAGCCGGGACGATGCTGAGCTTACCCTCAGCAAGAAAGGTCCTGGGGTTGTCACTGCCGGCGACATCAAGCTGGACCACGATGTGGAAATCGCGAACCCGGAGCACGTAATCTGTCACTTGAGCGAAAACGGCGAAGTGAACATGCGTTTGCGTGTTGCACGGGGTCGTGGCTACGAGCCTGCGGATCAGCGTGGTCTGGACGAGGACGAAACTCGTGCCATCGGACGCTTGCAGCTGGATGCAACGTTCAGCCCGGTTCGTCGCGTGGCGTATGCCGTCGAGAGCGCGCGGGTAGAGCAGCGCACAGATCTGGACAAGCTGGTCATTGACCTGGAGACAAACGGTACCATCGATCCGGAAGAAGCGATTCGCCGGGCCGCGACCATTCTCCAGCAGCAACTCGCGGTGTTTGTCGACTTCGATCATGAGAAAGAGCCGGAGCGTGTAGAAGAAGAGGAAGAAATTGATCCGATTCTGCTTCGTCCGGTCGATGATCTGGAATTGACTGTGCGTTCAGCTAACTGCTTGAAGGCTGAAAACATTTACTATATCGGCGATCTGATCCAGCGCACTGAAGTGGAGCTGCTGAAGACGCCTAATCTTGGCAAAAAGTCGCTGACTGAGATCAAGGACGTTCTCGCGTCCCGTGGATTGTCTCTGGGTATGCGTCTTGATAACTGGCCGCCGGCAAGCCTCCGTGGTGATGACCGGGTTCTGGGCGGTTGATCGCCGATTAGTTTAAGGTAAGGAATCAGAGCAATGCGTCATCGTAAGAGTGGTCGTAAGTTCAACAGGACCAGTGCGCATCGCAAAGCCATGTTTCGTAACATGGCTGCGTCGCTGGTTGAGCACGAGCTGATCAAAACGACGCTCCCGAAAGCCAAAGAGCTGCGTCGGGTAGCTGAGCCATTGATCACGCTCGCGAAGAATGATTCGGTAGCAAATCGTCGTCTGGCGTTCTCACGCCTGCGTAACGATGCTGTGGTAGCCAAGCTGTTTGACGAGCTCGGCCCCCGTTACAGCGAGCGTCCGGGTGGTTACCTTCGTATTCTGAAGTGTGGTTTCCGTGCTGGCGACAATGCCCCTATGGCATTCGTTGAGCTGGTAGGTCGCCCGCTGGATATCGAAGCGGAAGAGGTGGACGAAAGCGAGGAGTAAGTTCCTCGGCTTTGGCCAACTACAAAAAAACCGGGTTCCGTGAGGTTCCCGGTTTTTTTGTGTCTGGTTTTAGGGGGTTCGTAGTGTTCGAGGCTAGATGGCCGACAGACCTCTCTAATGCCCGGCAATTACTCCTTCAGCATGGGCTTCAAATAGCGACCTGTGTGGGACGCAGGGTTCCTGGCTACTTCTTCCGGGGTTCCCTCGGCAATGATCTGCCCGCCGCCTGAGCCACCTTCGGGTCCGAGATCGACAATCCAGTCCGCCGTCTTGATGACGTCCAGATTGTGTTCGATCACCACAATGGTATTGCCGTGATCGCGCAGGCGCTCCAGAACATTCAGTAGTTGCTGGATGTCGTAGAAGTGCAGGCCGGTGGTGGGCTCGTCCAGAATGTACAGGGTCTTGCCGGTGTCCCGCTTGGACAATTCCTTGGCCAGTTTGACGCGCTGGGCCTCGCCACCGGATAGAGTCACGGCGCTCTGGCCAAGTCGGATGTAGGACAAGCCAACGTCAATCAGGGTTTGCAGTTTTCTGGCGATGAACGGAATCGCATCAAAAAACTCCCGGCCCTCTTCGACGGTCATTTCCAGGACTTCGTGGATGTTTTTGCCCTTGTAACGAACCTCCAGGGTTTCGCGGTTATAGCGTTTGGCCTTGCAGATGTCGCAGGGAACATAAACATCCGGGAGAAAATGCATTTCCACTTTGATTACGCCGTCACCCTGGCAGGCTTCGCAGCGGCCACCTTTGACGTTGAAAGAAAAGCGCCCGGGCTTATAGCCCCGGGAGCGCGCCTCCTGGGTACCGGCAAAAAGTTCTCGAATGGGGGTGAACAAGCCGGTATAGGTGGCGGGGTTGGATCTGGGTGTTCGCCCAATCGGGCTCTGGTCAATGTCGATGACCTTGTCCAGGTGGTCCAGTCCTTGGAGGCTTTTGTAGGGTGCGTGGGTGAGGCTGGTGGCCTTGTTGAGTTTGGCGGCGGCGACCGGATACAGGGTGCTGTTAATCAGGGTGGACTTGCCGGAGCCTGATACGCCGGTAACGCAGGTCAGCACACCCAGTGGCAGGCTCAGGGTGACATTCTGGAGGTTGTTACCGCTCGCGCCTGTCAGCTCAAGGTATTGGCCGCTGCCCTCATGCCGAGTGGCCGGTATGGCAATCTGTTTTACGCCACTGAGGTATTGGCCGGTCGTGGAGGCCGGGTTCGCGATGATCTCCTCAGGGGTGCCTCGTGCGACAATCTCGCCACCGTGGGCGCCGGCGCCGGGGCCAATGTCGATCACGTAGTCAGCCGCCCGTATGGCATCTTCGTCGTGCTCCACCACGATGACGGTATTGCCCAGATCTCGTAAATGGGTGAGGGTGGCCAGCAAACGGTCATTGTCGCGCTGGTGAAGGCCGATAGACGGTTCGTCCAGAATGTACATCACGCCCACAAGCCCTGCGCCAATCTGGCTGGCCAGGCGGATACGTTGGGCTTCGCCGCCGGACAGGGTGTCGGCGCTGCGTTCCAGGGTGAGGTACTCCAGCCCCACGTTCACCAGGAACTGCAGCCGTTGCCGTACTTCCTTCAGGATCTTTTCGGCAATCTCGCCCTTTCGGCCGGGGAGCGTCAATTCGCTGAAGTAGCGATGGGCATCGCCCACCGGGAGGTGGGTCACCTCGGGGAGATTTCGCTCTTCTATAAACACGTGCCGGGCGCTTTGGCGAAGGCGTGACCCGTGACAATCCTTGCAGGGCTGGGTGCTGAGGTTGCGCGCAAGTTCTTCACGCATACTCTGGGATTCGGTTTCCCGGTACCGGCGTTCAAGATTGGGGAGAATGCCCTCAAACGGGTGCGCCTTTTCTATGATGTGGCCGCGGGAGTTCACGTATCGGAATGGAATGTCCTCCCCGCCGGAGCCATGAAGCAGTGCCTGCTGGAAGTTTTCCGGCAAGTCTTCCCAGGGCGTTTCCAGGTCGATGCCATAATGCTCGGCAACGCTGGTCAGCATCTGGAAGTAATAAACTGCGCGGCGGTCCCAGCCCTTGATCGCTCCGGAGGCAAGAGTGGCCTCCGGGCTCTGGATGACCTTCTCCGCATCGAAAAATTGCCGGACTCCCAGGCCGTCACAGGTCGGGCAGGCTCCTGCCGGGTTGTTGAACGAGAACAGTCTTGGTTCGAGCTCGCTCAGGGAGTAGCCGCACTGGGTGCAGGCATAGCGGGCGGAAAAGGTGTGTTCTTCGCCCTTGCCGTCCATTGGCGCGACGAGAGCGATGCCGTCTGCCAGCGCCAGCGCGGTTTCAAAGCTCTCGGCTAATCGTTGTTCCAGCCCTTCTTTGACTTTGAAGCGGTCAACCACAACATCAATCTGATGTTTGCGCTTTTTGTCCAGGGCGGGAATGTCGTCGATATCATAAACCGTGCCGTCTACCCGCAAGCGAATGAAGCCCTGGCTGCGCATGGTTTCGATCACTTGAAGATGCTCGCCTTTTCGGTCCCGGATGACCGGAGCAAGAATCATCAGTTTGTCACCCTCGGGCATTTCCAGCACCTGGTCCACCATCTGGCTCACGGTCTGGGCCTCAAGGGGTTGGCCGTGATCAGGGCAGCGGGGTTCGCCCGCCCTGGCAAAGAGCAGGCGCAGGTAGTCGTAAATCTCGGTAATGGTACCGACCGTTGAGCGGGGGTTGTGCGATGTGGATTTTTGCTCGATAGAGATCGCCGGCGACAAGCCCTCAATATGATCCACGTCGGGCTTTTCCATCATCGACAGAAACTGGCGGGCGTAGGTGGATAGCGATTCTACGTACCTGCGCTGCCCCTCGGCGTAGAGTGTGTCGAACGCCAGAGAGGATTTCCCGGAGCCGGACAGACCGGTAATAACGATCAGTTTGTCCCGTGGCATATCCAGGTCGATGTTTTTCAGGTTATGGGTGCGAGCACCCTTGATCTGGATATGGTCCATAACACCTCGCTTGGGTAAAAGTTGCCATTATATCGTTTTCGTGTCGCCCCGGCTAAGTTGACGGCCGGCCCGCTCGCGGGTGTGCCGTCGCTGAAAGGGTTCTGGTACAATGCGCAGCCTGCGGCTACGGCCCGCTCACCATTCATTTAACCCACACGGCTCAGCATGAACGCTCTTGAAAAACGCTCAGTTGTGGCTTTGGCCTCGGTATACGCCATGCGTATGCTGGGCCTGTTTATGGTCTTGCCCGTCTTTGTGCTCTTGGGTTCCGATCTGGAAGGTGCAACGCCGGCATTGCTGGGCCTGGCCATCGGCGCCTATGGGCTCAGTCAGGCGCTTTTACAGATACCTTTTGGTTTGCTTTCAGATCGCGTTGGCCGAAAGAAGATGATCTATCTCGGGCTGATTCTGTTTGCCTGCGGCAGCCTGTTGGCGGCATCGACCGACTCCATATACGTTGTGATTGCCGGTCGGATTCTTCAGGGGGCCGGCGCTATCGCCAGCGTTTTGATGGCATTGCTTTCCGACCTTACCCGGGAGGAAGAGCGCACCAAAGCCATGGCGACGGTGGGTATTTCCATTGGCCTGTCTTTCTCGGTCTCTCTGGTACTGGGGCCGCTGTTGGGTGCTGCCTGGGGATTGTCGGGCATTTTTTACGTAACGGCTGTGATGGCGCTGCTGGCTCTTTTTGTGGTCGCCAAAGTTGTACCCACACCTCGCACCCATAAGGTGAGTGCAGACACTCATCCTGCGCGGGAGATGATCGGGCGGGTGCTCGGCGATGGTCGGCTGCTGCGGCTCGATTTCGGTATTTTCGTGCTTCACTTTGTGCTCACCGCCCTGTTCCTGGTCTTTCCGACCATGCTTCAGGATCAGTTGGGGCTGGCCAGCGGTTCGCACTGGTGGTTTTATCTCAGCGTGATGGTTCTGTCGTTTTTTGCCATGGTGCCGTTCATCATCATCGGTGAGAAAAAGCGTAAAATGAAGCCGGTGTTGTGCCTGGCGATCGCGCTGCTGACCGCTGCGACTGCCACGCTGACGCTGGTGGGCTCAAGCCTCTGGGCGGCCTGGGGGGTGCTGTTTTTCTTCTTTATGGCGTTCAATCTTCTGGAAGCCAGTTTGCCGTCGCTGATCAGTAAAGAAGCGCCGGCCGCCAGCAAAGGAACCGCCATGGGCGTTTACTCCACATCGCAGTTCTTCGGTGCGTTTCTGGGGGGCGCGCTGGGAGGTTACCTGTTGCAGGGGGCCGGTGTGGCAGGGGTGTTGTGGCTGATGGCGGGGGTGCTATTGCTCTGGTTGCTGACGGCCCTGACGATGCCGGCCCCCAGTTATACCACCAGTCTGGTGGTCGAGCTGAGAGGCGTGCTGGAGAGTACGTTCGACGAGGCTGACCGTCAGTTGCGGAAGTTGCCTGGCGTTCAGGATGTCGTGATTGTCGAGGATGCATCGACGGCCTACCTGAAAGTCGACCGGCTGCATTTTCGGGAAGATCAGCTTGCGGACTTCGAGTTTGTCCGGCAGGGTAAGAGTACTTAAACACAGGATGCTGGCACGGACAGCCGGCGTTCCGCGAGAAACAATCAGGAGCATACGATGGCACGAGGCGTTAACAAGGTAATTCTCATAGGTAATCTCGGGCAGGACCCGGACACCCGTTATACTCCCAACGGTAACGCGGTTGTTAATCTGAGAATTGCGACCGATGAAAGCTACAAGGATCGTCAGACCGGGCAACTGGTGCCAAAAACGGAATGGCACAATGTGGTTATTTTCGGCAAGGTTGCCGAAGTGGCCGGCCAGTACCTGCGCAAGGGATCCAAGGTTTATATCGAAGGGCGGCTACAGACTCGAAAATGGCAGGGGCAGGATGGCCAGGATCGCTATACCACCGAGGTGGTTGTCGATATTAACGGCCAGATGCAGATGCTCGATAGCCGCGGCGGCGCTGAAGGTGGTATGAATCAGGGCGCACCTCAGGGACGGCCCCAGCAGCAATCCCAATACAATGCGCCTCCCCAGTCTTCGCCGCAAGGAAATCCGCAGGCGGGAGGTTACAACAATCCACCAGCCCAGCAACAGGGCGGCGGAAGTATGCCCGAGCCGATTGACGATTTTGACGACGATATTCCGTTTTGATCATCGTCAAGATCCGATTTTTGAAAAGCCCGCGTATATCGCGGGCTTTTTGTTACCGAGTTGCAAAATCGGCGTGAAATAAATCACAAATCCATGGAGTTACGTTCGGTTTCTAAACTACTATGTTACTTGATGTAAAAGTCGATGTTTTATTGAGCGCTTGCTAGACTTCCGACAAAAAACAGATCTCCGAATAGGACATCATGACCCTAAGCTCCGTTGTTCATCGCTTCTCACGCTGGTTCACCCGCAGGGATAACACAAGCCCCGTGTGTCTTGAAGTTCGTCCGGATGGCATTGCCTGGACAAGGGCCTCTGCGGCGGCGGGTGTGCAGGCCGGCTTTGTCGAGTGTTTGCCGGCCAAGCGCCAGGAGGCATTGAGAACCCTGGTCAGCGATCGTAGCTGGGAGGGCGCACCCGCGGTGATTGTCCTTCCCATTGACCAGTACCAGGTGTTCCAGGTGGAGCGCCCGGAGGGCATCGAAGACAACGAGCTGGCAGACGCGCTGAAATGGAAGCTGAAGGACTTTCTGGATTTCAGTCCCGCGGAGGCTGTTTCCGATGTCTTTCCTTTTCCGGAAGATGCATCACGCGGGCGTGGCCCGCTGGTAAACGTCGTCGCTGCCCGCAAGTCACTGGTTCAGGAGCTGATTACGCTGGTTGAGGAAGCCGATCTTGAGCTTGAGTGCATCGATATCGCCGAACTGGCCCTGAGGAACCTGGCGTCCCGAATGGCGAACAGCGAACGGGGTGTCGCTCTGGTGCACCTGCGAGAGCGGTATGGTCAGATGGTCGTGTGTCGCGGTGATACGCTGTATCTGTCGCGGCGACTGGATGTCTCCCATGAGGAGCTGCGGGATGCCGGCCGGCAGGAAAATGCGGTCCAGTCGCTCGCGCTGGAAATCCAGCGATCGATGGATTATTTCGAAAGCCAGCTGGGCCAGGTGCCCCCCGCGACCATTCGCCTGGTGGCGAGAGATTCGGTGTTGCCGCTTACCTCCATGCTGTCTTCTTATGTCGCCGCCAATATCGAAACCGTGGCCTGGTCCGAGTTTGGGCTTGAGCAGGAGCTGGATAGCCGGTGCGTGCCGGCCTGGGGCGCTGGACTGGTGGCAGAGGAGCACGCCTGATGCGGCAACAGGTAAACCTTTATACCCCGGAGCTTCGGCCCAGCCAGCAAAAACTGAATGCGGTGTCGGCCAGCGTTGCGGTGGCGTTGGTGGTTCTGGTGGTCGCTGGGCTGGCGGCACTGGCCAATTATCAGAATCAGCAACTGGAGCGCCGGGTTCAGGGTGCAGAGCGCCAAACCAACCAAATGGAGCAAGTGGTTGCGCAGCTTCAGGAGCAAGTCCAGGCTCTCCAGCCCGACCCGGAGCTTGAGGCGGCTCTGGCTCGCGTAACCGATACCATTGCCCGCCGGCAGCGGCTGCTTGGCCGTATCGAAACCCTGGCGAACAGCGGGACATCGGGGTTTTCCGGTAAGCTGACGGCTCTGGCGCGCCGGGTACCTTCAGAGTTGTGGTTGACCGGAGTTCGGCTTGAGTCGTCGCCGGTGATGCTGACCCTTGAAGGGCAAACCCGCTCGGCGGAACTGGTGCCGCACTACCTGGAACGTCTGGGCGAAGAGCCCGCCTTCACCGGCGAGACCTTCGCGGATTTCCGGATATCCCGACCTGAAGACGCCAAAGGCGGCCGCTACGTGAACTTTCAGGTCGCAACCAGGCAGCGCGAGGGCGATGGCTCATGAACAGAGTGAAAGCAGGGTTGTCTGCGGGCCGCCAATGGTATGACGACCGGCCCGACCGCGAACGGATACTGATACTTCTGACCGTGTGCGTGTTGGTGTTCGTTGCCGGTTGGGAGCTGGCGGTGGCGCCGGTTGAAGCCCGCAACAGTCAGCTGAATACGCGTTTTGAGGCAGTCACCGATACCCGGGATTCGCTGCTAAGCCAGCAGGAGAGTCTGGACCGTCAACTGGCCAATGATCCTTCAGAGGTATTACGCCAGCGGCTGGCCTCCCGGAAAAACCGGCTGGATCGCCTGGACCAGGAAATTACCGAGACTACCGGGCAGTTGATTGCGCCAAGGGATATGGTGGTGCTACTGCGCGGTATGTTGTCTGCCCAGCAGGGGTTAACGCTGGACTCCATGCAGTTGTTGGCTCCGCAGCCGGTATACGCGGAGCCTGAGGGCGCCGCGGAGGCAGCGGCCGGAAACCCGGCGCAGCCCGAACCTTTGTTGTATGCGCACGATGTGGAAATGACGGTGCGTGGCGGTTACCTGAAGGTACTGGATTACCTTGAACGGCTGGAAGCGATGGATGAACGGTTAGGGTGGCTACGTTTTGACTATGAAGCCGGTGCCTGGCCAGATGGGCAGGCGATCATTCGCGTTCGCACGCTGAGTCTCGAACCGGCATGGCTGGGGGTGTGAGGTGACAAAGAATGTATTCGGTCTGGCTCTGATGTTAACGTTTTTCGCTGCTGCCTCCCCCATCCAGGCGCTGCAAGATCCGACGAAGCCGCCGGGCGATCAGAGGCAGGCTACAACTCCCAAGCCCTCCCGTGCACTGGCGCTGGGCTCTATTGTGCATGGCCCGGACCGGCGAGTGGCAGTTATCGAAGGCGTGACCCTGACAGAAGGCCAAAGCTACAACGGTATTCGTGTGCGCCGTATCCACCGGGACCGGGTTGAAATCCTGGACCGGGGCCAGCGGCGGGTGCTCTATCCGGCAAGCCTGCCGCAGGTGCGGAGAACCCAATGACAGACAAGCGGACAATAATGAACGCATTCAGACCCATCGCCTCAACCAGCCTGGTGACAGCACTGGCCTTATTGGTTTCGGCCTGCAGCAACAATCCATTGATGCGGACCTCGGCGGCAACCTCCACCGATGTGGCCGACGAGATTGCCAGCACCCTTGAGCAGGCGGAGCAGCGCCAGCCGACTGAGGGTGACAGCGGTCGCCCCCCTGCGCCTTCCGCTGCCGAGATCAGCAGCCAGTTATTGCCCTCATTGAGCCGGGGGGCGCAGCAGGATGAGCGTTTTGATGTGAACGCCTCTGATGTGCCGGCCAGCAGCTTTTTCGAGGCGCTGGTGGAAGGCACCCGTTACAACGTTGTGGTGCGCCCGGAGGTGTCCACGCCGGTCAGCCTGCGCCTGAATGATGTGTCGGTACCAGAAGTGATGGAGATTGCCGCTGATCTCTATGGTCTTGAAATTACCCGTAAAGGCCGGCTTTACCAGGTGTCTGCAGACCGGGTTCAGACTCGCCTGTTTCCGATCGATTATCTGCATTTCAAACGCCGAGGGGGTTCGGAAACCCGGGTGAGCTCCGGCCAGGTCAGCAGCGTCCGCGGCGGTGGCTCGGACGCCGGCAGCGACAGTGGCGATAGCGAAACCCGGAACCTGGTCGGTACCACCATTTCAACCCAGACCCAATCGGATTTCTGGCAGGATATCCGTGACGCCCTGAGCATGATCGTCGGTGACGAGGGTGGCCAGGTGGTGGTCAATCCGGGTGCCGGCCTGGTGATGGTGCGGGCCGGATCGGAGGATCTGCGCCTGGTGGAGGACTACCTGCGCCGCACGGAACTGATCATGCAGCGCCAGGTGGTGCTCGAAGCCAAAATTCTTGAGGTGGGGCTGAACGAAGGCTATCAGCAGGGGATTAACTGGTCCGACCTGCAGAGTGCTTCATCCGTTACCGCCAGCGACGGTTTGCCCGCTGAATTCACCTTCGAGAGTGTGACCGGGCAGGTCATCAGAACGTCGGACATTGGCGGCTTGTTCTCTGCCACGATTCGCGAGGGTAGCTTCAATGCGGTGATCGAATTGCTGGGGCGCCAGGGCAATGTCCAGATTCTTTCCAGCCCGAGAATCTCGACCATCAACAACCAGAAAGCGGTGATCAAGGTCGGCACCGATGAATTCTTTGTCACCGATATCGATTTCGACGACAACAATTCTGCTGTCACGGCCACCGACAGCACCTCGACCTCCGTCGAACTGACGCCGTTCTTCTCCGGTATCTCGCTGGATGTAACGCCACAGATTGCCGAAGACGGCGCCATTACCCTGCATGTGCACCCCTCGGTAAGCGAAGTGGCGGATCAGGAAAAGGTAATTACGATTGGGGAACGGGATGTGACCCTGCCGCTGGCCCGAAGCACGGTGCGGGAAACCGACAGTGTTATCCGCGCGGAGAGTGGCCAGATTGTGGTAATTGGCGGCCTGATACAGTCTTCCAGCGAAGACGACAACTCCGCCGTGCCGTTTTTCAGTGATATTCCCCTGCTGGGTGAACTGTTCAAGCAGCGCAAGTTTGAATCCCGCAAGAGCGAACTGGTGATTCTGCTGCGGCCGGTTGTCGCCAACGCCAGCCAGATGCAGGCGGATGTCCGGGCTTCCCGCGAGCGCATGGAGGTATTGCGAACGTTGCTGAACTCCTCGGAATCGGTCAAACCACAGCCTGAAACTGCGCCGCGCTGATGTACCAGAGCCACTTCGGACTGCAGGAAGCACCGTTTGCCTTGACCCCCAATACCCGCTACTTCCTGCGGGCGCCAGGTCATTCTGATGCCCTGGAACTGTTATTGGTGGCAATAAGGCAGCGGGAAGGCTTTATCAAGGTAACCGGGGAAGTCGGCACCGGCAAAACCCTGCTGTGTCGCCTGTTGCTCAATGAACTCGACAAAGAAGCCTGCACCGCTTACGTGCCCAACCCGAACCTGCCACCGGATACCCTCTACGAGGCCGTGGCCGAGGAATTGGGCGTTGACGTAGCCGTGTGTGCCAATGTGCATCAGATTCTCAAGGCGTTGAATGAAAAGCTGATCGAGCTGGCGATGGCGCAGAAACCGGTGGTGCTGGTGATTGATGAAGCCCAGGCGATGCCCGAAGAGACCATCGAAGCGTTACGCCTGCTCACCAACCTGGAAACCGAAAGTGCGCGGCTGCTCCAGATTGTGCTGTTTGGTCAGCCGGAGCTGGACCAGATACTGAGCAAGGACAGCCTGCGCCAGTTACGCCAGCGCATTACCTTCCAGACTCGACTTCAGCCGCTGACCCGCGATTCCGTTGCCCATTATCTACGGCACCGCCTGGCGCAGGCCGGATACAACGGTGGCGAACTGTTTACCCCCGGCGCCCTGAAAATTATCTGGCGCGCCTCCGGAGGCATTCCACGGCTGGTGAACGTACTGGCGCACAAGGCCATGCTGGCAGCCTGGGGGCAGGGTGAGCCGAAGGTCAGCCGGCGCCATGCCTTGCTGGCAGTTCGTGATACCGAAAGTGTGCGGGCTCTCGGCCTGTTCGGGAGGTGGTTATGAGCCTGCTGAATGATGCCTTGCGGGCCGCAGAGCAGCGCCAGGCGAAGCCACAGGTAGCGCCGGTCTATACCGGTAACCCGTCCGGGGCTCACCAGAGCCGTGCGGGCAAGGTGGCCCTGGTGGTTGTTCTCTGCCTGGTTTTTGCTGTGGTGGCCGCTGGATGGTTTTTCTTGCCGGATAGCTCCGCGAACAAGGCGCAGCCAGAAGTGACCAGCGCTCCCGACATTGAGAGTGTTAGCGCAGCGGAACAGCCGCCAGTGGCGGAAGCCCCGGTAATGACAACGAGCACGGAAGAGCCTGTTTCGAAGCCGCCCATGCCTGCCTCGAATCCGGCCCCCGAAGCCGTGCTGAACACAGAATCGCCTACTCAGCCCCGTGCCGGGGCGGTGGCACAGAGTGGCGGAGAAAAGGACGACCCTGTTGCTGCGCCGGTCACTCCCGAGCGTCCGGCAGTGCCAGAGAAACACGCACCTGCTGCCCGGAACAGTGGGTTGCCGGAATCAGAAACGGAAGGTGCAGGCGGGCCCGAGCCAGCGGCCACTGCGCCTTCTTCCACGGTGAAGCAGCCCCGGGAAACGCCGGAATCGATAGATTTGCGCTCCAGCCGGACATTGGCCCGGTTGCTGGCAGAAGGGCAGAGCCAAGAGGCTGAGGGTTTGCTGGCCTCATTAACGGAGCGCCAATCCGCTCCGAACAGCCGGGAGGTTGTCGCCCGTGAGCTGTTGGTTCAGGGTAACGCCGACCGGGCGTTGAACTGGCTGCCAGAGACGGTCACCAATGAGTATGCCAGCCTGCGCTTGCTGCGAGCCCGGGCGTTATTGGAATTGGGGCAGCTTGACCGGGCGTTGGCCACACTCTCGGGGCGAGTACCGGCGGTAGCCAAACACCCGGAGTACCGAATAACGCTGGCGACCCTCTTGCAACAAGCCGGTAAGAGCGAGGCGTCTGCCGGCCACTGGGCAGAGCTGATCGCCTACGACGACAGCCGGCCCGCCTGGTGGCTGGGCCTTGCCATCGCTCTGGAGACCGGCGGTCGCGCCCGCAGCGCGATACAGGCTTATGCCCAGGCGGCCTCCTTGCCGGGGCTGTCTCCGGCGCTGGCGGACTACGCCCGTGAACGCTTGAACGCATTGCAGGCAGGATCATGACCACAGAACCGAAGAAAAAAATTCGCATAGGTGACCTGCTGGTCCAGAACGACGTCATCACCGAACAGCAGCTGATGACGGCGCTGCGTGAGCAGAAGAACACCGGCCGAAAGCTGGGCCGCACCCTGATTGATCTGGGCTATGTGGATGAGGATAACCTGCTCAACATCCTCTCCCGCCAGTTGGAGGTGCCGTTCGTTCAACTGCGCCACTACCAGTTCAACAACGAACTGGTAAAGAAGTTGCCTGAGGCCCTCGCGCGCCGGTTCCGGGCGATTGTGCTGGCGGAACAGGGGGGCGAGTTGCTGGTGGGAATGGCCGACCCGCTGGATATTTTTGCCTACGATGAACTGGTGCGGGTGCTCAAACAGCCCATCAAACAGGCAGTTGTCCGGGAGAGCGAACTGCTCAACACGCTGGACCTGGTCTACCGCCGTACCGACGAGATTGCCTCGCTGGCCGAGGAACTGGAAGACGAGCTGGGCGATGATGCCTTCGACCTGGCGGACCTGTCTGCCGAATCCGAAAGCGCCGATGCCCCGGTGGTCAAACTATTGCAGACCCTGTTTGAAGACGCCGTGCAGGCCCGGAGTTCGGATATTCATATCGAGCCGGATGAGTCGGTGGTGCGTATCCGCCAGCGGGTGGATGGTGTGCTTCAGGAACAGGTGATGAAGGAAAAGCGCGTGAACGCGGCGCTGGTCCTGCGCCTGAAATTGATGGCCGGTCTGAACATTTCCGAGAAGCGCTTGCCTCAGGATGGCCGTTTCAACGTGCGAGTCAAAGGTCGCAGTATCGATGTGCGGGTATCCACCATGCCCGTGCAGTACGGTGAATCGGTGGTGATGCGTTTGTTGGACCAGAGCCAGGGCATGTTGGACCTTCAGGGCACCGGCATGCCGCCGCACTTGCTGGAGCGTTTCCGCAAGCTGATCAAAAAGCCCCATGGCATGATTCTGGTAACCGGCCCCACCGGCAGCGGTAAAACCACGACCCTGTATGGCGCGCTGACCGAACTGAACAAACCCGAAGTCAAGATCATCACCGCTGAAGACCCGGTGGAATACCGGTTGCCACGGATTACCCAGGTTCAGGTGAATCCAAAAATCGGACTGGAATTTGCCAACGTGTTGCGCGCCTCCCTGCGCCAGGACCCGGACATCATTCTGGTGGGTGAAATGCGTGACCACGAAACCGTCGAGATTGGTTTGCGTGCCGCCATGACCGGTCACTTGGTGCTGTCCACCCTGCACACCAACGATTCCATCAGCAGTGCCATGCGCCTGATTGATATGGGGGCGGAGCCCTTCCTGGTGGCGAGTTCACTGTTGGGCGTGGTGGCTCAGCGCCTGGTTCGGCGGGTATGCGAAAACTGCAAAGAGCCCTACCAGCCCACCGAACAGGAGCTGATCTGGCTGCAGTCCTTTGACCTGGATCCGCTTGATATTGAAGCCGGCTTTATCCACGGCAAGGGCTGCTATCAGTGCAGCAACACCGGCTATAAGGGCCGGCTTGGCGTCTACGAAATGCTGGAAATGGACGAGGACATGCTGGATGCGCTGCGCCGCAAGGATGTCTCTGACTTTACCCGGGCCGCCCGCCGAAGCCCCATCTATCGGCCTTTGGGGCAGTGCGCCATGGACTATGCCCTACAGGGCGTTACCTCTTTGCAGGAAGTGGCACGAGTAGCGGCCACATCGGAAGCCGACATGTCGGTGGATGCCGATGACCTGGGCGGCGATACCGCCATAGGAGTGGATAGCTGATGCAGTTCAGTTACCGGGGCAAGGACAACCGGGGCGTTGTTCAGCAAGGTTCTCTGACCGCCGCCAATCCGGACGCGGCAGCCAGCGAACTGATGCGCCGTGGTATTACGCCGCTGACCATTCGCGAACAGGAAGATACCTCGTCGGCACTGGACAAACTGAACCAGCTGCCGCTGTTCCGGAAAGCCGTCACGCTGGATGAGCTGATTGTGTTCTGCCGCCAGATGCACGCGTTGACCAAGGCCGGCATCCCGCTGATCCGCACCATGCGCGGGCTGGCAGAAACCACGCGCTCGCCGGTGCTGGCGGAGGTGCTGGAAGACATTACCAACCGGCTGGAAGGCGGCACCACCATGGCCACGGCCATGCAGGCCCACCCGAAAGTGTTCTCCGAACTGTTCATCGCCATGATTCACGTGGGGGAGAACACCGGGATGCTGGATGATTCGTTCAAGCGCCTGTCGGAGATTCTGGAGCTGGAACGGGACACCAAACGGCGGGTAAAACAGGCACTTCGCTACCCAACATTCGTGGTCATTGCACTGCTGGCGGCGTTGATGGTGGTGAACTTCCTTGTCATTCCGCGCTTTGCCTCGGTGTTTGCCAAGCTGGGCGCAGACTTGCCATTCCTGACCCAGGTGCTCGTAGGCACGTCGAATTTCCTGCTCGGGTACTGGCCGGTGATGTTGTTTGCGGGGGCTGCCGGTGCTGTGCTGATTCGCCAGTGGAAGCAGACCGATCGGGGCCGGCTGATGTGGGATCGCTACAAGCTAAAGCTGCCCATCATCGGCCCACTGTTGGAGCTGATTACCCTCAGCCGTTTTGCCCGTAACTTTGCCACCATGCTCAAGGCCGGGATGCCGGTTACGCATGCGCTGACGGTAGTGGCCGACGCCACCGACAACGCCTGGATCGGCAGCCATATCAAAGACATGCGGCTTGGTATTGAACGCGGTGAAAGCCTGCTGAGAACCGCGCGGCACAGCGAAATGTTCACGCCCCTGATCCTGCAGATGATCGCTGTAGGGGAAGAAACCGGTTCGGTGGATGACATGCTTAATAATGTGGCGGATTTCTACGACGAAGATGTGGACTATGGCCTGAAACGGCTGGCGGAATCCATCGAGCCGATCCTGATCGTGGCCATGGGGATTCTGGTACTGATACTGGCGCTGGGGGTGTTCCTGCCGATCTGGGATCTGGGAGCGGCCGCCATGGGGCGGGGCTAGGTGCAGGCGCCACGCTGGTCTTCGGCTGATGGCCTGGCCAATGCCAGGCGGATGCGGATGCTGACGGCCCTGGTGGTGTTATTTGTGCTCTGGTGGGTGCTGCTGGGCAGGCTGGAAAGAGAGCTGCAGCAGGTGGAACAGCAAAGCGTGGCCATGGTGCTGACGCAGCTTCGCTCCTCGCTGGTGATTAAAGGTGCGGAAGCCATGTTGAGCCGGGATCAGAACCTGGCCCGCCTGGAAGGGCGTAATCCCTTCAGCTGGCTTGATCACCAATGGGCGAGCTACAAGGGCGATTGTGGCGAGAACGAGCCGGACTCCGGCAGCTGGTGTTTTGCAAACCAGCAACAAAAAGAAACAGGCGAAACGGCCAGGGGTTGGTTAATTTATAAACCGAAGCAGCCGATAACCATAGAAGGCAAGCGCGTGAAACCCGAACAGCCGATCGCCTGGCGAGTGACAACCGAATTTGCTGACCGCAACCGGAATAACCTGCGGGAGCAAGACGAACGGCTCACCGGCCTGACACTGAGGCCGGTACCGTTCCAGCAAACCACAGTGAACCGGCAGGACGCCAGGCGCTGAATGGCCAACACGATAGAACAGGCAAGAGGCTGACGAATGACGCAGTACAACAGCAAACAGAAGCAAAAAGGTTTCACCCTGATCGAGCTGGTGGTGGTAATCGCCATCCTGGCCATCCTGGCAGCGTTTGCGCTGCCGCGGTTTGCGCAGCTTTCGGAACAGGCGCATCAGTCGAGTATTAAGGGTACCGCTGGGGCGTTGAGTGCGGGGGTTGCGCTGGCGAAAGCTCAATGGGTGACAAATGGCTTCACCACCGCCACCGAAGACCTGGCTGGCTTTGGTGACGAGACGGTTAATATTTCCGCCAATGGCTGGCCGGTTTCCGCTGGAAGCCAGACTTATACTGGTCCGGCGAACGGCGACAACGTCACCATGACAGGCGCCCGCTGCGTAAACGTCTGGGAAGCGTTGCTGCAGGCGAATGCTCCAGACGTTGCCGATTCGGGAGCCGGGGTGGACTATCTCGCCAGCGGCTCGGGCAGTGTGTGCACCTACACCTACCAGCTTGACAACGAAGGCAGCACCATCGAATACGATGCGGCCAACGGCGAGATTACAACAACGATTAACTGATAAATACAGATATCAACTGGCAATAGACGGAGTAACAACATGAACGCAATGACAGCAATTGCAGCACGTAAAGAAAAAGGCTTCACCCTGATCGAACTGGTTATGGTGATTGTGATTCTGGGGATTCTGGCGGCGTTTGCTTTGCCGAGGTTTGCGGATTTTGGAGGCGATGCCGAAAAAGCAGCCAGGGCCGGTGTTCTAGGCGCTATGAAATCGGCCGTTGGGATCACGCGAGCCCGTTGTCTGGCTAGTTCAAGTTGTGACCAATCGGCTGCAACTGGCGAGACAGTTGATCTTGAGGGGGTAACGATCGATTTGGCCTATGGTTATCCTAATGCATCGGATGATGGAATAGTTGCAGCGGCGCAGATAGATGCAGGAACTATTACTCACGCTAGTGGGGTAACCACGATCGAGTTAGACAGCGACTGCACAATTACGTATACAGAAGCGGCAGATGACGGTAGTGGTAATGTAACCCCCCCACAGTATGCAGGCACTACTACTTGTAACTAAAGTCGACTTTAACATTGCGGGCAGACTGCGAAGGAGCATCGGGCAAGGGCGGGCAGAAGCTTGATACCAAGCGGATTACGTTTTAGCCCGTTATGAATCGAGTCGTTTGAAGTCTGGAGGGGCATGGGAATAATTAGAACCCTAAGGTCGTCGGGCTATACCCTCGTAGAGCTTGTGATGGTTATCATCCTGATCGGAGTCCTCTCTGCCGTGGGTATTGGCCTGTTCGCCAGAAGCGCGGCCTTCTCCCCTTTGCTGGCCACCCAGCAACTGGAATCCGCCACGCTGCTTGCCCAGCAGGCAGCGCTGGCGGGTAACACCAGCCAGAACACGCTGACCGTGACATCGACCTCTGACGAATTTCTGTTCACCGTGGGCTCACGGGAGCCTTTCCGGATTGACAGCGGTGGGACATCTCTGTCGGTCACCGGCGCCACCTTTCCTATTACTTTTGATCATTTCGGCCGCCCGGAAACCTCGGGTAATAACGTTCAGTTCACCTTTTCCGGCGAATCCACTTTCCGGGTTTGCCTGAGCCCTCTTGGGGCCATTTACCGGGGGCCGTGCTGATGCATGCCCAACGCGGAGCCACCCTGGTGGAATTGGTCATGGCCATCGTCATTATCAGTGTCGCTATTGCGGGCGTTGTTGGGGCATTCTCCCTGATTGCCGGACGCAGTGCCGACCCGCTCAACCAGACACGAGCCGTGGCTCTGGCACAGCGTTATATGGATGAGATTCTTGCTCGTCCCTTCGATGAAAGTGCACTGGCAGGCCAGCGTTACCCAGGTGGCTGCCGCAAAACAATTACTCCCGGTCGAGATCGGGAGGAATATGAAGATGTTGACGACTACAATGCTATCGACAATGAAGTTCCGTCCCGGTACTGGACGGCTTCAGACGACCCGGAGTCTGGCTACAATCAGTTTCGGGTCAGCGTCGATGTGGACTGCGTGGCTAACCCCGTCGCCGAGCTTAAAGCGGATGTAGAGGCCAAGCGAGTTCGGATCAATGTCACCGATCCCTCGGGTAATAACTATGTATTTGCAGCCTACAGGGTGAATTTCTGATGCGTCGTGCAGGAGGGTTCACGCTTGTGGAACTGGTAATGGTCATCGTCTTGCTCGCGATTGTGGCGACGATATCGGTTCAGTTTGTGGCTTTTTCTACTCAAGAGGCGATAGATGCCAGCGACAGGCAGCAGCGAGCGCTGAAGGCTGTTGTGGTGAGTGAGCAGATTACTCGCATGCTGCGGGAGGCGCATCCGCTGTCCATACGCCTGACCGGCCCAACTAACAACTGCCTTGAGTGGCAGCCGATTGAAGGGGCTACAAGATACTCCAGACTGCCGCAAGGCGGCGGAACCGAGATAGAAGTAGTTCCGTTTTTTGAAGTGCCGACTGGCAACGGGATGCGAGTAGTGGTGTATGGTTATGGTGGGCCTACCGCAGATGTAGCCGACTGGTTCTACAGTTCACCGCTCAGTAATCCTGGGCCGATCTCCCCACCTATCGCAAGCTTCGGCAATGATACTGATCCGGCAACGATAACATTGACCTCATCTCACCGGTTCAAAGCCCGGTCGCCTGCCCGCCGTGTATTCGTGGTGTCACAACCAAACGCGCTTTGCTCAGAGTCCGGCAATCTGCTCGTACTTTACAGTAATTACAATATTGATGAGTCCTACGCCAGTGGTACTCCGGCGGTTCTGGTGGCGGATCTTGGCGGCCCGGCCGAGTTCACTTTTACTCCTGCGACCCTGAGAAGATCGGCGTTAGTGACATTCTCATTTGAGCTGATAAGTCCGGGAAGTTCTGAAACGCTGAATGTCAGCCAGGAGGTACAGATTCGTAATGTACCTTGACCGAAAGCCTCACGATCAGCGCGGAGCCGGCCTTCCTGTCGCGCTTTTTATCATTACAGTACTTGCTTTACTGGTATTGGGAATGTCTCAGTTGCAACAGTCAACAAGCGAATCGGTGAGCTTGCAAGTACAGTCACAAAGGGCTTTTTTTGCTGCCGAGAGCGGTGCTCAGATTGGTGTGGGCAGAATTCTGGCTGATCCCGATAATCCGCAGTGCTTTTCTGAGTCGATTGAATTCTCGGAAGCAGGCCTGGTTACCTGCCGGGCAGAAATAACGTGTTCCGTGAGTACCGGTGGCGAGATTTTCACGCTAACCAGCGAGGGCTACTGTGGTTCGGGGTTTGATGAAGCGTCCCGGACGGTGGAAGTGAGGGTGCGATGAAGTTGCTGAAACAGTGTGTCGTGTTTTGCCTGATAGCGATGGCCCTGGCCCTTGTGAGCCGTTCCCTCCATGCTGCTGAGTGTGCTGATGTATTTGCAAGCGATATAAATCCCAACCTTGGTGCGAATGGGCTGAATCTCACAGGGGTGCCTTGGAGTAGTGATTCGTGGCCAACTTCTGGCTCTACACTGACAGCTGGCGACTACTATTTTTCAGGAACAACTCTGGGCAACAACTATTCGTTGAGCATTGCCAGCGACGAACAGGTCAGGATCTTTGTCAGTGGCTCACTGAACATGGGAGCGAATGTCGATTTAAACGCTAACGGCGATCCGAGCCAGTTACTGATTGCGGTTCAGGGAAATCTTGTATTTGGTAACAACGCTGAATTTAATGGTCTGGTGTACGCTGGCGGCAGCATCGGGCGTAGTTCGCCAGGGGGTGGTTCAGCGCCTGACATACAAGGGGCAGTTGCCGCTGCAGGAGCGATTGATCTTAGCGCTGCTGATGTGGACTACGAATCTGGTTTGGTAAATTCGTCTTTGCTAACCGGCCTGTGTGACAGAAATATTGTGCTTTCGGCAAATGAAGTAGATGTGGGCCCCGTTGAGGTTACAACAGGAGCTACTGTTAACTTTTCGGTAGAAGCACGAAATTGTCCTGCTGCCGAAGGCGCTGCTTTCGACTTCGAATGGGTTGATCAGTGGACGGTTGGGGGCGCTGTCGAGGATCAGTTCGGGTATGAGGGCTCGCCATGCGATCGTTCTGTAACTTGGTCTCGCACGTTTACGGAGCCAGGTGAGTATCCAGTTGAATACGTTTCATATTATTGCAGCGACAACGGCGTCTTTAATCTGTGGTGCATAGGTTATAGCGAGTTCGACCGGGATCAGATCATCATCCGAGTTCGGGATGAATTCGATGGCCTCAACTGTGAAACTCAGGATGATTTTGACGATGGCCCTCTTGATCAGAGCCTCTGGGTAACCTCCAGGTCCAACGGTGAGTTTACTCCCAGTGTTGTTGAACCGGGGCGCCTCAGGATGACAGAAGCCAAGAACAATCAGGCCACTGCCGCGACGTTACAGGCCGAAATCCCTGGTGATGGAAACCTCGTGATTCTGCGTTTCAATTACTACGCTTATGGTGGTTCCGGCGCGGATGGTATTGCGGTTGTCTTGTCTGATGCTCGCATTACGCCACAACCCGGTAGTTACGGTGGCTCTCTTGGTTATGCACAGAGAACGGGGGCGTCTGGTGGTGATGGCTTTGCCGGTGGCTGGCTCGGTATCGGAATCGATGAATACGGCAACTTCGCCAGTCAGTCTGAAGGGCGTGAGGGCGGGAGGCCAAATGGCCGTACCCCGCAATCTGTTTCCATTCGGGGTTCGGGGGAGGGTGCTGACGGTTATTCATATCTCGCAGGTACGCCAACACTCAGTACAGCTATAGATTCGACCGGTCAGTTCAACGCCCATACCTATGAAATCCGGATGGACTCAACAGAGCCAGGTACCGCGTTCGTGTCCGTCAGCCGCGACACAGGTTCTGGTATGCAGACGTTAATTCCACGCTTTGACGTGTTGGATAACTCGTCGCAGGCCGCCGTGCCGGAAAATCTCCTGCTTTCCATTACCGGGTCTACCGGGGGCTCGACTAACGTCCATGAACTTGATGACCTGGAACTGTGTGCGCTCAAGATCAATAAGGTCGGAGCCCAGGTTCACCATTTCGAGATTGAACATGACGGTTTAGCGCTAACCTGCCAGGGCGAGGAAAACATTGTCATACGTGCCTGTGCCAATGCAGATTGTTCGGAACAGTTCACTGACCCGGTAGAAGCCGACATGACACCCTCTGGTTGGGTTGGTGGGAATACCGTGATGGTCAACAATGGGGAGTCGACCGCCACATTGAGGCGTACGACCACGGGTACTGTTGAGCTAGGAGTAGTTGGTTCGCGCCCCTCGACAAGACCCCAGTCTGTTACTCTTTGCCGGTCGGGCAATAGTGGGCTCTCGCCAGAGAACTGCAATTTGCGCTTCTATGATACAGGGTTGGTGTTCGACGTCCCCGATATGTTCGCTAACGAGGGACAGTCAGGCATCGATGTCCGAGCGGTCAGAACCGAGGGGTCACCGGAACAGGCCTGTGTACCAGCATTCCGAGGCGAGAAACGAAGCGTGAGATTCTGGTCTTCATATATCAATCCTGTCGCCGGAAACCTGTCGGCTACGCCGGCGGTGCAAGTGCAGGGAGAGGAAATCAGCGGCTCGGCGCTCAGTCCAACATCTATTCTTTTGGATTTTGATAGCAATGGTGTGGCATCGATTAACGTAAATTATCCAGATGCAGGGCGGTTACAGCTCGACGCAGCCTATGTTGGCTCCGAAGCAACTGATGACCAGGGCCTGGTTATGCCCGGGGCTGATCAGTTTGTCTCGAAGCCAGTGGGTTTTTGCATTGAGGCAACTTCCCCTGATGCGGCCTGTGACTCTCCGCTGGCTAACTGTTCTGTTCTGACTGCTGCGGGTGATTCCTTCGATCTGAGGTTAAGGGCGGTTGCCAGTGATCCTGGAGGAAATGAAAACCTGTGTGTTAACAACTCGGTCACCCGTAACTTTCGTGCCACGCTCGATCTGGACCACTCCTTGATAGCGCCCCCTCCTTCAGAGGGCACCTTGGGTAATGTCGGAGTGAGCCAGGCTCAGTTTGGCCAGAGCGACGATGGTGAAGTTACAATTCAGCAGAGTGTCAGTGAAGTTGGCGTGTTCAGATTCGGGATAGTGTCAGGGCAGAGCTATCTAGGCACTGCTTTGCCAGGTGGTTCGAGTCGTGATGTCGGGCGTTTCACGCCTGCGAGCCTGGAGATGGTGGAGGCCACTGCTGACCATGGAGTCTTGCAGGCCGGTTGCGCCGTTAACGGTAGTGACGATCTACATTATATTGGTCAGCCAATGCGTTGGTATGTGCCACCTTCCTTTCAGATCCGGGCACTTAATCGCCAAGGCGGGATAACCGAAAACTACACTTGGGGCGGCTTCCTCAAACTTCAGGATTCTGATCTGAAGCGAGTATTTCCCTCTGCAGACCTGTCCCAGACTACCAGTGATAATTCGTCTCTGGTGTCTACTGACTTCGATTCGCGGGATGGCAGCATAACGTCGGGTAGTCCTGGGGTGATGGACTATACCTTTTCCGTGGAGGATGCCGTTTGGTACAGGAAAAATCCCGAAGCCAGAGTTGGCGCCTTCTCTCCGAGTCTTGAGTTCGAATTGACGTCTCTGGAAGACAGCGATGGCGTTGATGCGCCGTCGTTACCGTACCCATTTATTGCAGGGCTGGCTGTTGATCCAGATACTGGCAGCGGATTTAAAGTTCGTTACGGTAGGTTGGCTCTCGACAACGTATATGGTCCGGAAAACCTCGAAGAATTACTAATGCCGGTCCGACTGGAAGAATGGACAGGCAGTACCTGGCAGGCCCGTGACGGAGGCGCTTGTATTCCGTCGGACCTGACGGCTATAACTGATGCTGCTGAAACATCGTCAGACCATCACACATTGGATGCTTCTGGACTCATTCCGGGCACCGGATCAGGTGAATACTACTTGAGATTGGTGCCCGATGGCTCCAGGGGCTCGGATACACTCCGCTGGCCTCTTTCATCCGGCGCTGATCTGGACAGTGGTGAGGTGCCTGGTCAGTATGATTGGTTGATGGACTTCTGGGGCCGGGATCCAGATTCTGATGCGCTCCAAAGCCCTGAAGGCATCGCTACCTTCGGCGTATACCGAGGCAGTGACCGTATCATCTATTGGCGGGAAGCCACTGACTAAGGCGAAGGAGGAGTCTTAATCCTCCTCCCCCTCCGGCTGATCCATCCCCAACTCATTAATCTTCCGGGTCAGCGTATTCCGCCCCCAGCCCAGCAGGATGGAGGCATCCCGGCGGCGGCCACCGGTGTGCTTCAATGCCGTTTCAATCATGATCTTTTCGAACTCGGGCACCGCGGTATCGAGTATGCCTTTCTTGCCGCGTTTCAGTTCCTGTTCCGCCCAGTTTCTCAGCCCTTCCTGCCAGGTCAGGCCGGTGGCGGCGTGCTCGGTGTCGGCCTGGTGTAACAGTTCCGGGGGGAGGTCATCAATGTGGATCTCCCGGCCGCTGGCCATGACGGTCAGCCAGCGGCAGGTGTTTTCCAGCTGACGGACGTTGCCGGGCCAGGGCAGGGTGGTCAGGTATTCCTCGGCGTCCGGGCGCAGAATCTTGGGCTCTACGGCCAGTTCTTTGGCGGCGCGCTTGAGGAAATGCTGCATCAGGCGGGGGATGTCTTCACGGCGCTCGGCCAGTTTGGGCAGGTGCACGCGAATCACATTCAGGCGGTGAAACAGGTCTTCCCGGAAGTTACCGGCCTGTACCAGTTTCTCCAGGTCTTGATGGGTGGCTGCGATGATGCGCACATCCACCTTGATGGGAGTGGTGCCGCCCACCCGATAAAATTCCCCGTCAGCCAGAACCCTCAGTAATCGGGTCTGGGTGTCGGCGGGCATATCGCCGATTTCGTCCAGAAACAGCGTGCCGCCATTGGCCTGTTCAAAGCGCCCTTGCCGCACCGCGCCCGCGCCGGTGAAGGCACCTTTTTCGTGGCCGAACAGTTCAGATTCAATCAGATCTTTGGGAATGGCCGCCATATTCAGCGCGATGAACGGGTTGCGTACCCGGGGGCTGTGGTTGTGCAGGGCCTGGGCCACCAACTCTTTACCCGTGCCACTTTCGCCGTTAATCAGCACCGTGATGTTGGAGTGCGACAGCCGGCCGATGGCCCGAAACACTTCCTGCATGGCGGGTGCCTCGCCGATGATCTCGGTATTGCGGGGTGCGTTGTCGGCCTGGGGTTCGCTGGTGGCACGTTTCTCATGGCTGTGCGCAACGGCCCGCTTGACCAGTGCCACGGCATCGTCCACATCAAAGGGCTTTGGCAGATATTCGAAGGCGCCGGTCTGATAGCTGGTCACCGCGCTTTCCAGGTCGGAGTGGGCTGTCATGATAATCACCGGCACGTCCTGGTACAGCTCGACGATTTGCGAGAGCAGCGTAATCCCATCGACACCGGGCATACGGATATCGCTGATGATGGCATCCGGGCGCTCGTGTTCCAGCCGCATCATGATGCTATCACCACTGTCGAACACTCTCGGCTGCATATCAGCCTGACTCAGGGCCCGTTCCAGCACCCAGCGGATGCTTTTGTCATCGTCGATAATCCAGACGTTTGCCGATTGGCTCATTGGTTGTCCTCCAGGGGCAGGAAGATGATGAAGTCGGTTCTGCCCGGCTCGCTTTCACACTCCACCAGTCCGCGATGCTGGCCGATGATGCTTTGGGTTATCGAAAGGCCGAGCCCGGTACCAGACGCGCGACCGCTGATCATGGGGTAGAAAATATTCTGCAACAGTTCTTGCGGAATGCCCGGGCCGTTGTCGATGATGTCGATGCGGCACACCAATCGATGGCGGCGATGGCCGATGGTGAACTGGCGCAGGGCCCGGCTGCGGAAGGTGATGGTGGGGGGCGCTGCGTTGCTGCCGGGGCTCTCGTTTTCGAACGCCGCTTCCATGGCGTTTCGGGCAATGTTCAGTACCGCCTGAATCAGTTGCTCTTTATCGCCGGAAAACTCCGGGATGCTTGGGTCGTAATCACGCTTCAGAACGACCCGCCCTTTGCTTTCGGCTTCAATCAGCGTGCGCACCCGCTCCAGAACTTCATGAATGTTGGTGGCTGCCATTTTCAGGGCTTTATTGGGCCCCAGCATCCGGTCGACGAGGGTTCGCAGTCGGTCAGCCTCATCGATGATGACCCGGGTGTATTCACGCTGGCCATCGTCTGAGAGTTCGCGATCAAGCAATTGCGCGGCGCCACGAATTCCCCCCAGGGGGTTCTTGATCTCATGGGCCATACCCCGGACCAGAATGCGGGTGGTTTCCTGCTGGGAGATGATGTCTTCTTCCCGGCTGATCCGGATCAGCCTGTCACGAGGCTGGATTTCGATCAGCAATTCGGTTGGGTCCAGGCTTACCGGGGTAACCGAGTAATCCACGGTTAGCCGGGCACCGCTGATCAACCCGAATTCGGCTTCTCGTCGCGTGTAAGATTGTCCGTTTTTCAGGGCAGCATACAGAGTGGTGAGGGCCTCTGAGGAATCCACCAGAATCTCTTGCAATGGCAGCCCGCGGCTGCGGGTCAGACTGGCTTCAAACAAGCTCTCGGCTGCCGGGTTAATATAGCGGATGGCAAGATCGTCTCCGAGAACCAGCACAGCGGTTGTCAGGCTATCCAGAATGCTTTTGTAGCTGCTTCCGGCTGTCGCGACTGGGTGGGATGGCATGCGTTGCTTCCGTTCTCGGTTCATGGGTGTATCCCTGAGGCTGCAAAAAACGAACCAGCTTTGTAACATCCGGCAGAGGGTGGCGAATAAACGGGCAGGAAGGGCGCCGTCGCCGGCGCGTGGTGCTATAGCGTGGTGCAAGCGCGGAAGGTCTGGGAGCAGGCAGCCCGGTTAATGCCCTGTGGCTGCCCAGAGTATGGTCATATCCTGGTGCAAATGCACCATGGTGGTGCGAAATTTAATTAAGCGCGGACGGGCGGTGGATGGTAAACGTAATCGGGCTGCCAGTTTTTACCCGAACGCCGTCCCCATCCACGATATGAACGCCGGCGCTGTGGGTACCCCGGTCGATGTTGTTGACGGTGACGGTGCCGGAGCGACTCTGGCCCACAGGCTGGCCGTCGAGCGTAATTTCAAATCTATGGCTTTCTTGCAGGCCGGGGCTGCTTTGCACCTCGAAGGTGACATTGCCGTTTCCGCTGTGAAACGCCTGCTCGTCAGACGGATACTGAAAGGAAACAGACTGATAAGCGGCGCCCTCACGTTGCGCCTGCTGGCGCAGTTGCTCCGGTTCCTGCACCACCTCGGGTTTCGGCAGGGTAATGGTGGTCACGGGCTTTACTTTAACTTCTTCACCGCCGTCCATCGGTTCATCGGAGAAAGTGACATTGCCGTACGCATCTACGTGGCGATAGACCTCGCTGTATGCGGTGGTCGAGACCAGCATAAGCAGGGCCGTGGCAAGTGTAATCGGTGCTTTCATGGCAATAACCTGTCGTAGTGAACTGTTCCGATTATCGATTGCGGGGATGGCCATTTCAACGTCGTGGGCGCTTCAGGAGGTTACATATCGTTAAGGGCGGGGCTACGGATCCCTGGCTGGGATCGAATCCACAAAAAAGCCCCGCGCGGGGCGGGGCTTGACGGTTAACAGGCTGCACCATATTGGTGCAATCTGTTAGCAGGAGTAGTAAAGGTCGAACTCGACCGGGTGTGTGGTCATGTTCAGCTTTTCCACTTCGCCGCGCTTCAGATCAATGTAACCGGCGATCATGTCTTCGGTGAACACGCCGCCGCGAGTCAGGAACTCGTGATCGGCTTCCAGGCAGTCCAGCGCTTCCGAGAGAGTCTCGGCCACTTGCGGGATGCTCAGGGCCTCTTCTTTCGGCAGGTCGTACAGATCCTTGTCCATGGCATCGCCCGGGTGGATCTTGTTCTGGATGCCGTCGAGGCCGGCCATCATCAGGGCAGCAAACGCCAGGTACGGGTTGGCGGATGCGTCCGGGAAGCGCACTTCAATGCGGCGTGCTTTCGGGCTGTTCACGTACGGAATGCGGATAGAGGCAGAACGGTTGCGGGCAGAGTAGGCCAGCATAACCGGCGCCTCGAAGCCCGGAACCAGGCGCTTGTAAGAGTTGGTGGAGCTGTTGGTGAAAGCGTTGATGGCCTTGGCGTGCTTGATCACACCGCCAACGTAGTACAGAGCCGCTTCGCTCAGGCCCGCGTAGCTGTCACCGGCAAACAGGTTCTTGCCGTCTTTGCTCAGGGACATATGCACGTGCATACCGGAACCGTTGTCGCCAACCACCGGCTTGGGCATGAAGGTTGCTGTCTTGCCGTAGGCGTGCGCCACGTTATGCACGCAGTACTTGAGGATCTGGACTTCGTCTGCCTTGCGGGTCAGCGTGTTGGCACCAACGCCGATTTCGCACTGGCCAGCGGTGCCCACTTCATGGTGGTGTACTTCGATTTCCAGGCCCATGGACTCCATAGCCGCACACATGGCACCACGCAGGTCGTGCAGGCTGTCCACCGGCGGAACCGGGAAGTAGCCGCCTTTTACGCCCGGGCGGTGGCCGATGTTATTGCGTTCAAAATCTTCGCCGGAGACCCAGGCCGCTTCTTCAGAGTGGATATGGTACATCGCACCCTGCATATCCACGTTCCACTTGACCGAGTCAAATACAAAGAACTCCGGCTCCGGGCCGAACAGGGCACCATCGGCGATGCCGGTGGACTTGAGGTATTCTTCGGCACGACGGGCAACAGAGCGCGGATCACGCTCATAACCCTGCATGGTGGAGGGCTCGACGATGTTGCAGGTGATGTTGACCGTGGTTTCTTCGGTGAACGGGTCCAGAACGGAGGTTTCATCGTCTGGCATCAGGATCATGTCGGATTCGTTAATGCCCTTCCAGCCCGCGATGGAGGAGCCGTCGAACATCTTGCCATCGGCAAAAAAGTCTTCGTCTACTTCGGTGGCCGGCATGGTAACGTGCTGCTCTTTACCGCGGCTGTCGGTGAAACGCAGGTCAATCCACTTGACTTCGTGTTCTTTGATCAAATCAATCGTCTTGGACATTGTGCATGCTCCGTAAGGTTTTACGTGTTCGTTGTGCCGGATCGTTCGATGTTCGAAGGCCGATCTTTCTCAGGTTCGGGCAGCTTACCAGAAGCGTGAATCCCGTACCTTCACTGTGCGGCTGATTACGGTTAAGCAATCAGCTTGCCAGTTTTTCCTGGTTGCGCCAGAAGAGCGCAGCCGCAAGGCCTTCGGGCTAACATGGCGCATCATGGATGGCCAGCATAGCACTGAAGTCTCCGGAGGTGCGCACCAAATAAGTGCGTTTGGCGGGTTGCCGCCTTAAAACAGTGCGGGATTGAATTGGTTACATATTAGACGCCAATCTTCATATTATCCCCCTGGACTTTTCGATATACTGCGCGCCGCTAATTTCTTCAGGATACCCGTTGTGATTGATAAGCTTAGAAACGTTGCCATTATCGCCCACGTTGACCATGGCAAAACCACCCTGGTTGACCAGCTGCTACGCCAGTCCGGCACGCTAGACCGAAAAGAGCTCGAGAATGAGCGCGTGATGGACTCCAATGACCAGGAAAAAGAGCGCGGCATTACCATTCTTGCCAAAAATACGGCTCTCAAGTGGCATGACTACGACATCAACATCGTAGACACCCCGGGTCACGCGGACTTTGGCGGTGAAGTTGAGCGAGTGATGAGCATGGTCGACAGTGTGCTGTTGGTGGTGGACTCCATCGACGGGCCCATGCCGCAAACCCGTTTCGTGACTCAAAAAGCTTTCGCAGCGGGGCTTCGCCCGATTGTTGTGGTCAACAAAATCGACCGCCCGGGTGCGCGCCCCGATTGGGTTGTCGATCAGGTGTTTGACCTGTTTGACAATCTGGGTGCCACAGACGAGCAGCTGGATTTCCCGATTGTTTTTGCCAGCGCCCTGAATGGTATCGCCGGCATGGATCATGAAAACCTCGACGACAACATGGACGCGGTTTTCCAGGCTATTGTTGATCACGTCCCTGCGCCGTCCGTCGATCGCGATGGTCCTTTCCAGATGCAGATCTCCCAGCTGGACTACAACAGCTTCCTGGGTGTGATTGGTATCGGGCGCATCATGCGCGGCAAGGTCAGTACCAATACGCCGGTCGCTGTTATTGGCGCCGACGGCAAGAAGCGTAACGGCCGGGTTCTCAAGATCATGGGGCACTCCGGTTTGCAGCGGGTAGAGGTCGATAACGCCCAGGCCGGAGATATTGTCTGTGTTAGTGGTCTCGATACGCTGTTCATTTCAGACACCCTGTGTGATCAGTCTAACGTCGAAGCCTTGCCGGCACTGACCGTGGATGAGCCGACCGTATCCATGACCTTCCAGGTGAACGATTCCCCGTTTGCCGGTAAAGAAGGCAAGTATGTGACCAGCCGTAACATCAAGGAGCGCTTGGATAAGGAGCTGCTTCATAACGTGGCGCTGCGGGTTGAAGAAGGCGATTCCGCCGACAAATTCAAAGTGTCCGGTCGTGGCGAGCTGCACCTGTCGGTTCTGATCGAGAATATGCGTCGCGAGAACTTCGAGCTGGCCGTGGGTCGCCCGGAAGTGGTGATCAAGGAAGTCGACGGCGTCAAGCAGGAGCCGTACGAGAATGTGATCGTCGACATCGAAGAGCAGCACCAGGGCCCGGTGATGGAGCAGATGGGGCTGCGCAAAGGCGAGATGACCAACATGATTCCGGACGGTAAAGGTCGTATTCGCCTTGACTACACCATCCCCGCCCGTGGCCTGATTGGCTTCCGGAATACGTTCCTGACCATGACCTCCGGCACCGGCATCCTGACCTCCACCTTCAGCCATTACGGGCCGATCAAGGCCGGTGATGTGACCAGCCGTCAGAATGGTGTGATTGTGTCTATGGCGACCGGTACCGCCCTGACGTATTCGCTGGAAACCCTCCAGAGTCGCGGTAAGCTGTTCCTCGATCCTGGCCAGGAAATCTACGAAGGCCAGTTGTGTGGTATTCACAGCCGCGACAACGATCTGGTGGTTAACCCCACCAAGGGTAAAAAGCTGGATAATATGCGGGCTTCCGGTAAGGACGAAGTGATCGGCCTGGTGCCGCCCATCAAGTTCACACTGGAGCAGGCGCTGGAGTTTATCGACGACGACGAGCTGGTTGAAGTAACGCCCAAGTCTATTCGTCTGCGCAAGAAGCTGCTCACTGAAAACGAGCGTAAGCGCGCCAACAAGAAGTAAATAACCGGGAGCCGCCGAGTTTCGGGAAAGCCCCCTGGGCTTTCGTGAGATTCTGCGGCTCTTGTGTTTTCCCCGCCTGTCTCAGCTAAACTGCCGTTATCCCTGAAACGGAGTTTCCCATGCTGACCCTGTATCCCGACATTGAGCCCTACGCGCGCCACCGGCTGGCGGTCGATCATCCTCATGAGTTGTATCTGGAAGAATCCGGTAACCCGGAAGGTGTCCCGGTTATTGTTGTGCACGGTGGTCCCGGCGGTGGGTGCGAGGATTATCATCGTCGCTTTTTCGATGCCGAGCGGTTTCGGATTATTCTGCTGGACCAGCGAGGGGCGGGCCGTTCAACGCCGCTGGCCGAGCTGGAGGGCAACAGCACCGATAAACTGGTAGAAGACCTGGAGGCTGTCCGGAACTTTCTCGGTATCGATCGTTGGCTGTTGTTCGGCGGCAGCTGGGGTTCCACCCTGAGCCTGGTTTACGCCGAAACCTATCCGGACAGGGTGCTGGGATTGGTGTTGCGGGGTATCTTCCTGTGCCGGCCGCAAGACATTCAGTGGTTTTACCAGGACGGCGCCAGCCGGGTGTTCCCGGATTACTGGCAGGATTATCTTGCCCCCATTCCCGAAGCAGAACGGGCTGACATGGTATCGGCCTATTATCGCCGCTTAACCAGCCCAAACGAGTTGGAGCAGATACAGGCCGCAAAAGCCTGGTCAATCTGGGAGGGGCGATGCGCAACGCTGCAACCCAATGCCAAGGTGGTCGAGCATTTCGGGCATCCCCACGTGGCTATTGCCCTGGCAAGGATCGAGTGCCACTACTTTATGAACAACGCCTTTCTTGAGCCCGATCAGATCGTTCGCAATGCAACAAAGCTGAAACATATCCCGGGCATTATTGTTCATGGTCGCTACGACATGGTGTGCCCGCTGGATAATGCCCTGGCTCTGAGCAGGGCGTGGCCGGAGGCGGAACTGCAGGTGATCCGCGACGCGGGCCACTCAGCATCCGAGCCAGCCATCGTGGATGCCCTGATGCGAGGCGTTGAGGCTGTTGCAGCAAAAAGCCTTCCGTCCGCTGGGTGAGAATGCGACTTTTTATTGATCTCGCGGGGTTGCGGAGGTCTGACAGGCTCTATACACTTTTGGGGTTTCAAATAGTTAACCTCAGGTGTCAACGCTCCAGGGTTTGAATGAAAGGACTGATTCAGCGCGTTTCCGAAGCCAGTGTAGCCGTAGAGGGTGAAACGATTGCCCGTATCGGTTCAGGGTTGTTGCTGCTGCTCGGTGTCGAACGTGGCGACACATTGAATGAGGCAAAGGACTTGTGCCGCAAAATCCTCTCATACCGGATCTTCCCGGACGCGCAGGGTCGAATGAACGTTAACGTTGTCGATTCTGGCGGTTCATTGCTCGTGGTTCCCCAGTTCACGCTTGCTGCTGATACATCTTCAGGTACCCGGCCCGGCTTCTCTCTGGCTGCCGCACCGGAGTTGGCGAACGAGTTGTACAGCGCCTTTACCGATGAAGCTTGTAACGAACTGGGTGATGAGCGTGTGGGAGCCGGTTGCTTTGGCGCCGATATGAAAGTGGCCCTGGTTAACGACGGCCCGGTGACGTTCCTGCTTGAGTCTGGTCGAAGAGGCTAGTGCACAAAAATGTGACGCAGTTGTCAGTCGTGCCTCACGAAAGTGCGTGAATTGGGGTATTGTTTCAGGGTTTGCGCTTGGGATGCATCCAAGCTTAGTGTAATTGGTTGTTTTTGCGATTTTTTTGCTGGTTTGGCCCTGAATTTGGTTGTCAGTAGTCAGTGTGGTGTTAGCTCGGAGTGATCTAAGTACCTGGATTACCAATCCAAACCGGGCTAAAAAATAACCGTTAAAAATTTGCAAAAATCAGGACAGTGTATTAAAACAAGTTCATCACACAGAGCTTTAATGTGGCTGTGTAAGTGATTGAGATTTAAGGCAAGCAGGCTTGCCTCATAAAAAGAAGAAAAGCTGTTCCCAAAGGAATTTCAGGGGGCAGACAGAAACCCGGCGGGCAAGGCGTAGGGCGTTGCCTGCTAATAAAAATCGGGATTCAAACCCGTCGAAAACCTGAGTTAACTCAAAAAGGAAGACGCAACATGAAAAAAACGATCCTTGCTTCTGCTATCGCAGCTGCAACCTTCTCTGGCGCTGCCATGGCACAGTCCACTCTGTCTGCTTCCGAGCTGGCGGCCAAGATGGATTCCATGCCGACAGTTTACGGTAACATTCAGTACGCCATCACCCACACCAACGTAGACGGCGGCGGCTCTGAAGTTAAGCACTTCGATAACGGCACCACGCTGGGTATCAAGCACGACCACCAAGTTGCTCCGGGCATTACTGGCTTTTTCAAGTTGGAGCTGGAAGGCATCAACGCTGATGATAAGAGCGGCAGCAACGGCATCGATGGCCTGGATGAAGCTTATATCGGGATCAAAGGCGACAGCTTTGGTCAGCTGTGGGTCGGTTCTGACGACTCAATGTATGAGAGTGCGGTTGACGAAGTAGCCCAGTTCCACGAAGTTGGCTCTGACATCGGTTTCAACTACGACACCGGCGAAGGCGACCTGGTTCAGTATCTGTCACCGAGCTTTGGTGGTCTGACTCTGGGTGCAGCTGTTCAGTTCAACGGCGATAACGACACCAAGGGCGGCGACAAGTCCTTCCCTTATCAGCTGGCGGCGATGTACGAAGTAGACGCGCTTGAGCTGGCGTTTGCGGTTGACTCCAACGACAACGGTAATGGCAACAACGAGAACTCCTACGGTCTGCGTGCCAGCTACAACTTGGACAACTTGCGCCTGACCGGTTCTTACGAGACTCGTAAGGACGTTGCAGATGTACTGGGCCTGATGGGTGTATACACTCTGGGTAAAAACCAGTTCGCGCTGTCTTACCAGATTAATGACGATGACGACTCTGGCGACAAAAACGACACCATCATTTTGCAAGCGTTGCACAACGTTTCCGACCATATGTACGTGTATGTTGAAGGCTATCTGAGCAATGCCGATGAGGACGTTTACGTCATTGAAGATGAGCCGACTGCAGGTGCAGGCGACGAGCAGTCCATCGCTGCTATCGGTGCTGTCTACTACTTCTGATCAGCCGATAGGCTAATCCAGTAGTAATGAAAGCCGGTGACTTTGTCACCGGCTTTTCTTTTTGTGAATGAATCATTGCCGGGAGCAAGCGTGTGGCTACAGAGCTGGAAATAAAACTGACCCTTTCTGAACCGGCTCAGGCGGAAGCCTTTGATTGGCTCAGGGCCCGGGCAGAGGCCAGCGAGGGTCCGGTCAAAACTCTGGTGAATCGCTATTACGATACTCCGAATGCTGCGCTGAACCAGGCCCGCGCGGCCTTACGGGTGCGCCAGGCGGGGGATCGTTATATCCAGACCCTGAAAACCCAGGGCGAATTTGTTAATGGCGCCCATCGCCGGCAGGAATGGGAGTGGGATCTGCAGGGCCCCGAGCTGGACCTGGCACTTCTGGAACAAACGCCTCTGAGTGATCAGATTGACCTCAGTGAGTTGCAGTTGGTGTTCGAGACCAACTTCCAGCGCCGCATTATTATGCTGGAGCAAGGGGCGACGGTCATCGAGGTAGCGGTGGATGCCGGAGCGGTGATCAGTGGGTCAAAAACAAGGCCGTTGCACGAGGTAGAGTTCGAGCTCAAGGCCGGGGCAGCCGGAAAGCTGCTTGAAACGGCCACCGCGCTGGCGCAAGTTGTTCCGGTGTTTCTAAACCTGGTGAGTAAAGCGGAGCAAGGCTATTTTCTCGCCCGGATCCATCAACCGTCTATGGCTGTGCCTGAGGCCCCGTTGAATACGGTAGCCTTTCTGCATCACGTGAGTCTGGCCTGGCTCACCGATGAGATTGTGCGTTTGCCGCCGTCATCGCTGGCGAAGATTGATGACATTGCCGAAAAGTCGTCTCTCTCATCCCTATGGCGGCCGATTGCGCAGGCGTTGGGCAGCGGTCTCACGGTGCCTGAGCTGCTGGAGCGCTACCCCGGTTTTGGCCAGCTGCAGCTATTACTCGCCGCCAGCGACTGAATTGTCGTTGTCGGTCTGAGAACTGGAAGCTTTCTGGTTCTCCTCGTGCATTTCCCGCCAACGCACCAGGAATTCCCGATACCGGTCGAGGGCTTCCTCCACAACGGAGACCTCCGGCGTCTCGCTGGAGCGAACCAGAACAATTAACCCCTTACCCTCAACTTCCGCATTGGTATCCGGGTGGCAGATCACCTCGTTGTCGTGGTCAATGTACGCCAATGCCGTTCCGATGCCGTGACGTATCAGGGCACTGACAATGTCGGCCCAGGTCAGGTCGTCCAGGGGCAGATCGTATCGGTGCGGATGATCCCGCTCATAATTGAACATATCTTCCAGAACTTTCTCTGAGCCGGGAGCCACGACGGCGCGCACCATGATTTCCGGATAGGTTCGGACCGGCCTGATGGTGGTGCGCACGCCGAGCGCCTTGAAGCGGCTGCGATTATGGTCGCTGACACATTCCACCGTGGTGCGTGCCCCGAGGTTGGATTCGCTCAGCCGGTGGGCAATGTCGAAAGTGAGGCTGTCGGAAAACGTATCGGATTCATCGGCCGCCAGCACAATGATGTGTTTGGCGCTGCCTGCGTGCACGGATTTGAGGGCTTCCGGGTCATTGCCGGAGCCGTGGAAGTGGACGACCCCGCAGTCGGCCAGTTCGACGGGCAGCCCGCCCGGGAACTGCCGGGTAAGCAGCATGATTGGCACCATGTGGTACTCGGGAACCGAGCGAATCTGCGAGGCAAAGCGCATGAAATACTGTTCGCCACCGCTGCGGGGGGTATTGATAATGACAATGTGGTCTTTCATTTTATAAATCCAGCGTCCGGTCAGTATGCGTTCTCTGCGATAGAAACGGTATTCGATGTAGTCGCTTACAATCAGGGTTAACAAGGTAATGGCGGAGACAAACATCAAGGCGATGGTGCTGATGCGCCCGATGGCGGTGACCGGTGAGTAATCACCGTACCCCACCGTCACCAGGGTGGTCATGGTCAGCCAGACAGCCTCGAAGAATGACAGCGGTTCGACCGCCCACAGAACGAGGATCTGTGTGGCTATCAAGGAGCCAAGTATGAGGAAGAGTCGCTTGATGCGGCTGCGGATCAGCCCGCCCATGGGAAGGTGGGATTGGGTGTGCTCCGGGTTGAGGGGGCGTTTGTTTCGCATCATAGGGAGCAGGTGCCTGTTCAGTCCTTGGCGAGTTCGTTATACAGTACCTGAAATATATCAGAGAGACAGAGGGTTGCGTTATGTCTGAGCCTTGGGATTCATTGCCGGCGGCACTTTCGAAGGATGTTTCCGGGTGCTGGCCCGCGGTATTCCCGCAAGGCGTGCCCGATTGGCTTGCCCGCGGGGGCGTGACCCGGCCGGATGTGGCTGAAGCCATCGCCCGCAGCCTGTTTATCCGGCAGGCTCTGGAGCGTCATTCCGGGCAGATTCATCCAGCGATCGTTGATCGTCCGTTAACAGAACCCACCACAGAAGCCTGGCTGCAAGCGCGCTGGCAGACCTTTCTGGCTGTCGTGGATTCCGAATCTGCCCTGCATTCGGCATTACGGCAGTACCGCCGCGAAGTGCAGTTCCGGATTATCTGGCGGGACCTGATGCGTTGGGCCGATCTTGAAGAGACCATGGCGGCAACCAGTGCCTTCGCTGACACAGCAATTGATGGCGCGCTGAACTGGCTTTACCAGCAGGCCTGCGAGGAGTTTGGCACGCCCTATGGTCGGGACCCGGCAACGGGGCAGGAAAAGCCGCAGCGAATGGTGGTGCTGGGGATGGGTAAGCTGGGAGGTCGAGAGCTCAACGTCTCATCGGATATTGACCTCATTTTTGCCTTTCCCGCCAAGGGAGAGACCCGCGGTGGGCGTCGGGCGCTGGATAACCAGCAGTTTTTTATCCGGCTTGGGCAGCGCCTGATTCAGGCGCTGGACCAGATTACCGCCGATGGGTTTGTCTTCCGGGTGGATATGCGCCTGCGTCCCTATGGGCAAAGCGGCGCCCTGGCGCTGAGCTTCGCTGCGCTGGAGACCTATTATCAGGACCAGGGTAGGGACTGGGAACGTTACGCCATGGTGAAAGCCCGAGTTGTAGCGGGTGATCAGAAGGCGGGGCGCGTGCTGATGGAGAGCCTGAAGCCGTTTGTCTATCGCAAATACATTGACTTCAGCGCCTTTGAATCACTGCGCAGCATGAAGGAAATGATCAGCCGGGAAGTGCGGCGCAAGGGGCTCGAGAACAATATCAAGCTGGGCAGTGGGGGTATTCGAGAAATCGAGTTTGTGGTTCAGGCGTTCCAGCTGATCCGTGGCGGGCGCGATCGAGAGCTTCAGCAACGTGAGCTACTGCGGATACTGGCTGAGCTCGAAGTATTGGAGTTGCTGCCGTCTCAGGTGGTTTCTGAGCTGAGAAGCGCCTATGTGTTCCTGCGCAATCTTGAGCACGCGCTTCAGGGGATGGAGGATAAACAGACCCAGATCTTGCCTGATGACGCCATATCATGCGCGCGCGTCGCCCGCATCATGGGGTTCGAGTCCTGGCAGGATTGTCTGGCCGAGTTGGACGCGCATCGGGGTAACGTGGCACGTCACTTCGCGGACATTATCGCCATTGATGATCACGGTGAAGCGGACGATGGCGGCGTAGATGATGGGTGCTATGAGTTGTGGCTATCCGATATGGACGAAGACTCGGCATTGGAGTGGTTAGAGAGCCATGGGTTCGAGAACCCGAAAGACAGCCTCCAGTGCCTTGCCGACCTTCGCCACAGCCGCACGGTTCAAACCCTGCAAACCCAGGGGCGCAAGCGGCTGAACCAGTTTGTTCCTCTGCTCCTCAATGCCTTGATGGGCGTAAACAATCCTTCGGAAACCCTGAGCCGGGTCTTGCAGCTGGTTGAGGCCATTTTGCGCAGGACCGCTTATATGGTTCTGTTGATGGAAAACCCGGGTGCCATGACCCAGTTGGTCAGGTTGTGCAGCGAGAGTCCCTGGATTGCACGGCTGCTGGCGGAGACGCCGCTGCTGCTGGATGAGTTGCTGAACGCTGAAAATCTTTACAGTCCGCCAGCCAAAGAGGCGTTACAGGATGACCTGCGCCAGCAGATGCTGCGGATTCCCTACGAAGATCTTGAAGAGCAGATGGAAGCCTTGCGCTATTTCAAAAAGGCTCACGCGCTGCGGGTAGCGGCCTCGGAATTAAAAGGCACCTTGCCGCTGATGAAAGTGAGCGATTATCTGACCTGGATTGCAGAAGTGGTGCTCGACCATGTGGTGGATGTGGCGTTTGCCAATCTGGTCAGCCGCCATGGATACCCGCGTCGCGCGGATGGCTCCGCCTGTGATACCGATTTTGCCATCATCGGTTATGGCAAACTGGGCGGTATTGAGCTGGGGTATACCTCGGATCTGGATCTGGTATTTGTCCACCAGGCCGATCCCCAGCTGGCCACCGATGGCGACAAGCCCATTGATAACGCGGTTTTCTATACCCGGCTCGGCCAGCGCATTGTCCACATTCTCAACACCCAGACGCCTTCCGGGCAGTTGTATGAGGTGGATATGCGCTTGCGGCCGTCTGGCAACTCCGGTCTTCTGGTGAGCACTCTGCAGGCCTTCGAGAAGTATCAGCAGGAGGACGCCTGGACCTGGGAGCATCAGGCGCTGGCCCGGGCAAGGGGCGTGGCGGGGTGCGAGGACACCCTCAAGGCATTCGAGGCTATCCGCCATCAAATCCTGTGTCGTTCACGGGATAAGTCTGCGCTCAGGCAGGAGGTTGTCGATATGCGGGAGAAAATGCGCAGTAACCTCGGCACCCCCGAAACCCGTAAGAGCGAGGTTTTCCATATCAAGCACGACCCTGGTGGCATCGTGGATGTGGAGTTCATGGTGCAGTATCTGATGCTTGCCTGGAGCGCGGAACATCCTGAGCTGACCCAGTGGAGCGATAACATCCGTCAAATGGAAGAGTTAGGGCGAGCCGGGGTGATGGCCGTGGAAGATGCCGAGCGATTGCGGGAGGTGTTTATCACCTTGCGGTCGACCATTCATCGGCGGGCCTTGCAGAATCTGAACAGTCAGGTTGAAGCTGAGGCGTTCAGCGAAGAGCGCAGCTACATCCAGCAGATGTGGCAAAAAATCATGATTGAATAGCAAGCTAAATTTATTTCAGGCAGCATTTGCTGCTAGAATGCCAGTTCCTTGAAAACCGCTTACTCAGGAGCAGAACAGAATGTCGATGGCTGATCGCGATGGCCTTATCTGGCTGGATGGTGAAATGGTTCCCTGGCGGGAAGCCAAAACCCATGTCCTCACCCATACCCTCCATTATGGCCTGGGTTGCTTCGAAGGTGTGAGGGCTTACAACACCGCCAACGGCCCTGCGATTTTCCGGTTGAAAGAGCACACAGATCGTCTGTTCCGTTCTGCCCATATCCTGAACATGAAAATGCCGTTCAGCAAAGACGAACTGAACGCTGCTCAACTTGCGGCCGTGCGCGAGAATAATCTGGATGAAGCCTATTTGCGCCCGATGGTGTTTTTGGGCTCCGAGGGCATGGGGCTGCGCGCCGACAACCTGCAGGTGCACGTGATGGTGGCCGCCTGGAGTTGGCCGTCTTATATGTCACCGGAAGCGAAAGAGCTGGGCATCAAAGTGCGCACCTCTTCCTATACGCGCCACCATGTGAACATCACCATGTGTAAGGCGAAGGCTAACGGCAATTACATCAACTCCATGCTGGCCCTGAACGAGGCCATCTCCGGCGGTGCGGAAGAAGCGCTGCTGCTGGATAACGAAGGCTACGTGGCGGAAGGCTCCGGCGAGAATATCTTTATTGTCCGTGACGGCGTTCTGCACACGCCGGAACTGACGTCCTGCCTGGAGGGCATTACCCGCGCGACCATCATTGATTTCGCCCGAGACCTTGGTTTGCAGGTGAAAGAACGCCGCATTACCCGTGACGAAGTGTATGTGGCGGAAGAAGCCTTCTTTACCGGTACCGCGGCGGAGGTTCTGCCGATTCGCGAGCTGGATGGCCGTCAGATTGGCGAGGGCAAGCGTGGGCCCGTAACCGAGAAGTTGCAGGCAATGTACTTTGATGCGGTGAAGGGCAAGCTCGATCAGCACGCCGAGTGGCTGAGCCACGTAAACGGCTGATCTGGTCGGTGCAAAGAGCAAGTGGCCGCCGGCGCTGAACAGGCACCGGCGGCTTTGTTATTTGGAATTCACGAACGAGCAGGGCGAGACAATGGCAGATGTAATCAAGGTTCCCGTATCTTTTGGGGAAGTGCTGGACAAGATCACCATTCTTGAAATCAAATCCGAGCGAATCAAGGACGAGAAAAAGGTCAAGAACGTGCGCCTTGAGCTGGAAGAGCTCAGCAAAACGTGGGACGACGCGGTTGCCGGTAAGGCTGATGATATTGCCGAGCTGCGCAAACAGCTCAAAGCGGTTAATGAAGAACTCTGGGTGATTGAGGATGATATCCGCGATCAGGAAGCGGAGCAGGACTTCGGCCCCCGTTTTATTGAGCTGGCGCGGGCTGTTTACGTCACCAACGATAAACGCGCCGCGATCAAGAAAGAGGTGAACCTGGCGCTGGGTTCACGGTTTGTGGAAGAGAAGTCTTACCAGGATTATACCGCGCGCAAGTAGCCTGGTTTGCATCTTCGGCGGGTCCTGCTGGTTTCGCCGGCATCGGCCCCTCCATCGGGGAGAGGGCCGATAAATTATGCAGAATGTCTGGCCACCCACTTGTCCAGCATGGCTGTTACATCGGCCACGAAGACGAGTTCCATCGCTCCCTCAAATTCCGCTTTCGCACCCCAGCGCGCTTCGTCCACCGATTTTCCGGTATATTTCTGGAGTGCCTCCGGGTAGCGGTTCACGCACCACTCTAGTGAATTGTAAGGTCCTGAGCGATGGGGATTGCTGGCGGCGAATAAGCCCAGTACGTCTGTGCCGACGGCACTGGCAATGTGCGCCGGGCCGGTGTCGGGAGCGACCACCAGGTCGGCATGGCTCATCAGGGCGGTCAGCTGCTTCAGGGTATCCTGGCCGCAGATATTGTGGGCCCGGTGTTTCATGCCGTTTTCTATGGCCTGGCAGTATTCCGCCTCGAACGCCGCCGGACTGCCGACCAGGATAACGTTCATGCCGTGGTTTTCGATGGCGTAGTCGGCAAATTGGGCGTAGCGCTCCGCAGGCCAGTTGCGCAGGGTGTGGCTGGCGCAGGGGCTGATGACCAGATTCTTTCTATCCGGGGCCAGATGAGCCCATGCAAATTCGTGATCTGATTCGGACAGCGGAATCGTCCATTTCGGGGGCGCGGCATTCAGCCCCAGTGGCTCAAGGAAGCTGGCCAGACAATCCCGTACGTGCTGGTGCGGCACGGGGGCAATGCGACGATTGATGAACAGGCTGTGGAGGTCTTTGCTGCGGGCCTTGTCGTAGCCGACTTTGAGCTTGGCCGGAATACAGGCCGCGGCAAGATTGGCGCGAAGCGCCACTTGCATATGCAGCAGGGCGTCGAACTTTCGTCCCTTCAGCTTCTTGCGCAGTTCGGTATAACCCACACGCCCTGCTTTTTTATCAAAAACAATGAACTCAACGCCGGGGAGATCACCGATCAGCTTGGCTTCGATCTTGCCAATGATCCAGGTGATTTTTACATCGGGTATTTGCGCCTGAAGGCTCAGAACAACCGGAATAACATGAGTGACGTCGCCGATGGCAGAGAGGCGGAGGATGCAGATGGAGGTAGTACTGGAAAGCTGTGTTTGGCGCGTCACGTTACTGTCCGTTGCGATTCTTTAATCAGTGCGTGTAGAGCTGACAGGGGCTGGTTGGTAAACTGTGGGCCATTCTAACGTAGTGTTTTTCCGGCGTCTCCAACCAGACGGCCTTGCCTTGCAAATAAGGAAGTCTTCTCTTGCCATTTTCCTCTGGAAAACTGTATGTCAACGAACGGCATCACTTGCTTGTCTCGCCTGAGTTTGACGGGGTAACTGCAGGTTGGTTTGAACCTTCCAGTTGGGGCGAAAATGCGGTTTCAGTTGCTGCAGGAGGGCGGGGTGGCGCATGGTTTATCCGCTCGGGTGAAGATGAGTTCGTTTTGCGTCAATATCGTCGTGGTGGTTTGGTCGGGAAGTGGATAGAGCGGACGTATCTGTACCTTGGTCTCAAGAGGACACGTTCCTTCTCCGAGTATCAGTTGACTCGGCAGTTAAGTTCAGCTGGGCTTCCTGTCCCGCGAGCTGTTGCTGCCATGGTTCGGCGTGTCACCTGTTGTTTCTATCGTGCGTCAATCGTCGTTGAGCGAATTCCTGGTGCAGTAAACTGGCCTGATAGCCCCGAAGTGAGCAAGGATTATCTATGGATCCAAATAGGTCGAATGATCCGCAATTTTCACAATTGGGGGCTCGATCATGTCGATCTGAACTGCGACAACATTCTTATCGCCGACGGCAAAGCCTATCTCATTGATTTTGATCGCTGTCGACGACGCAAATATTCGCGCTCCAGACGTTGGCAGACGGCAAATCTTCAGCGCCTGAAGCGATCAGTCGACAAAAGGCTCGGCGATAGCGTGGGCCTGGATGTCGAGCATTTATGGCAGCAGCTACTCTCGGGTTACCATAACGGGACATCGTGACAGGGGTGTTTCTTAGTGTAAGGGCCCAATCTTTTTCTAACTCCCGGATAACGAAATTGTTCAGAACCTCAGTCCATCTAGCTCTCTCCCGTTTTATCGGGGTCGCTGTCTTCTTTTATTTAGCGACGCTGGCGATTGTTCCCGCCGTATATGGGTATGCCCCTGGCCTCTTATTGCTCGTTGCTCTTGGTGTCTGGCGAACTGCGGACATCAGAAGGGCCATGGATTCCCGGGATTGTCTTTTCGCCTCCGGGTTCCTGATTTATGGAGTGCTGTACGTCATACTGATTGCATGGCACCAGGATAATGTGTCCAGTTTCGATCGCCCCAGCCGTTTCGTCGCAGCGGCGATCATACTGACAATGTTGCTCCGCGTTTGTGTCCCGGTGAAGGCTGTATTCACGGGCGCGGCCATTGGTGCTCTCTTGTCGGGTATGTTTGCAGCCTATGAAGTGTTCGTTTCAGGAGTAACCCGGGTTTCCAGCTTCGATAATGCCATTTACTTTGGAAATGGCGCTCTGATTCTCGCCTTGGTTTCCTTTGTTGGCTTGCTTGCCGAACTTCCGCGATGTGCCAGGCAACGTGGATTGGTGTTGCTTTACGGCTGTGGTGCTATTGGGGGTGTCGCCGCGCTATTGCTGTCGGGTACGCGTGGAGGCTGGTTGGCTCTTCCCGTTATCGCCCTGGTGGGATTCTGGACTTATCGCCAGGTACTCGCCCGTCGCCCCAGGTTGCTCGCGGCCACTCTGGTCGTTGTCGCAGCTTTGGGGATAGTCGCTAACAATATGCAGATTGTCAGTGATCGCGTCGATGCAGCTATGTCACAGGCTCAATCCTACTTCTCGGAGCATCGGGTGCAGACATCGGTCGGCTTGAGGTTTGAAATGTGGAAAGCTGGTGCCCTCATGTTCTCCGCTCATCCTGTTGTCGGTGTCGGTGAAAGAGAATTCCATGGCGAGCTCCAGGCGCTTGTCGAGAGTGGGCAGGTTGATAACGGATTGCTTACATTCCGGCATCTGCATAATCAGTTTGTAGATCATGCGGCCAAGGGAGGAGTGTTGGCTGTTGTTGCATTGCTCATGGTGTTTGGAGTTCCAACGGTATTGTTTTGGCGGTATTTGTCCTCGGGCGATCCGATGATCAAGTCCTGCGCTTTCGGGGGAGTCGCTTTTACTCTGTCCTTTGTGGTTTTTTGCCTTACCCAGGGTATGTTCAGTCGAAACCTCGGCGTTATGATGTACGTTATCCTGCCCCTTTTTCTTTGGGCAATCATTCGTCAGGCAGAGCGCGGAGCTTCTGACAGACAGGCATCAGAGCTCGCGACCGCCAGGAGGTTAGATTGAATACCCCGACTCTTTTGGATTGTACTCTCCGGGACGGAGGCTATTACAACAACTGGGACTTTCCGGTCGAGCTTATTGATGATTATCTGGAAGCCATGGCAGCGCTTCCCGTCGGCTACGTGGAACTCGGATTGCGGTCCCTGAAGAATGAGGGCTTCAAGGGCGGTTGCGCTTACAGCACGGACCAGTACATTCGCACGCTTAGAGTTCCGGCAAGCCTGAAGCTTGGTGTCATGGTCAACGCCTCCGAGCTGGTAAGCGGTGAGGGTTCTCTGGAGAACCGGCTCGGCCAACTCTTTGTCTCAGCAAGCGATTCTCCAGTGTCGCTCGTGCGAATAGCCTGCCATGTTCATGAGTTTGAACCGGCTCTCGAGGCCTCTGCCTGGCTCAAGAATCGTGGGTATGAGGTCGGATTCAATTTGATGCAAGTGGCGGATCGAGACGATGCCGAAATTCGCAGGCTTAGCAGATTGGCATCGAATTATCCTCTGGATGTTCTTTATTTTGCTGACTCGATGGGCAGCATGACTCCGAACGACACCCGTCGCCTGGTAAAACTATTTCGGGAAAACTGGAGCGGCGCCATGGGAATTCACACCCATGACAACATGGGAAATGCTCTGGCTAATACCATGGCAGCGCTGGATGAGGGCGTGACCTGGTTGGACGCGACCGTGACCGGCATGGGGCGTGGGCCGGGTAACACCAAAACAGAGTATCTCGCGCTGGCCCTGTCTGGCGATGGTGGTCGTGAGTTTAATATCACACCACTGCTTTCGGTTATCCGAAATTATTTTGATCCCCTCAAGAGTGAACACCAGTGGGGAAGTAACCCCTACTATTTTCTGGCAGGCCAGTACGGTATACACCCAACCTACATCCAGGAAATGCTGAGCGACCAGCGCTACAGTGAAGAGGACATTCTGGCGGCCATTGAGCACCTGAAGGTTGAAGGGGGCAAGCGGTTCAGCTTTACCAACCTCGAGGCCGCGCGGCACTTTTTCCGTGGTGAGCTAACAGGAAGCTGGCGCCCTGATGCCAGCCTCAAGGGGCGAGAAGTGCTCGTTCTGGGCTCGGGTCCCGGCGTTGAACGACACAAAGATATCATTGAACTCTATATCAAGACTTTCAAGCCGTTTGTGCTTGCTCTGAACGCACAGCGTGGGGTGAATGATGCTTTGATTGATGCGAGGGCAGCGTGCCATCCTGTCAGGTTGTTAGCGGATTGCGATGCTCACCGGAGCCTTCCGCAGCCGTTAATTACCCCTTATTCAATGCTGCCCGAGGATGTACGGCAGTCTTTGGAAGGCAAAGAGATTCTCGATTTTGGGCTCAAGGTATCCAGCGACATCTTTGAATTCAACGGAAGCAGCGCCCAACTGCCCAACTCACTGGTTGTTGCTTACGTGCTGGCGATTGCCACCAGTGGCGGCGCTAGTCGCATTTCTCTTGCGGGTTTTGACGGGTTCTCGGCAGATGATCCAAGAAATGTTGAGATGGAGAAACTTCTTGAACTCTATCTGCAGCACCCGGAGCATCTTCCGCTACGGAGTGTGACACCGACCCGATACCGCGTACCGACCATCAGTATTTATGGTCTTGTGAGTTGAGGTTTCTGGAGAAAACAATGACGTCAGACTTTAACAGCAAACTGAACAATGGCCCGTGCCTGGGTTTATTCAGCAAGACCACGGACAGTGCCTTCGTTGAGGCTGCGGGTCTTGGCGGAATGGATTTTATTATCCTGGACCAGGAACATGGGCCCTGCGGCTTGGAGACCTTGCACCACCACGTGCGGGCCGCCCGGCTTGGGAGGGTTGCCTCCATCGTTCGGGTTCGGGGCGTAGATAGTCACGCCATCGGCAGTGCTCTGGATAGCGGAGCCGATGGTGTCCAGGTGCCCAATATCAATACCGCCGAGCAGGCCCGGCAAGCGGTTGAAGCCGCGAGATTCCATCCGATGGGGCAGCGGGGAGTGTGCCGGTTCGTTCGTGCAGCCAGCTACGGAACGATGGAGAAAGACTGCTACTTCTCCGACTCGAATACTCGAACACTGGTGCTTCAGGTTGAGGGCACTGAAGGCGTCCGGAATATGGATGCCATACTCGACGTTGGCGGTTTTGATGTGCTGTTTGTGGGCCCCTATGATCTGTCTCAGTCCGTCGGTCTACCCGGCCAGGTTGACGCGCCGGAAGTTCTTGCCCTAATTGAGGAAATTGCGGCGAAAGCTTCGGCCAAAGGGGTTTTGCTTGGAGCGTTCAGTGATCAGATTTCCCGCTCAAAAGACCTTATGGCTGCCGGCTTCAATTACATTGCTCACTCGGTGGATGTAAATGTGTTCGCAGAAGCGTGCCAGCGTATGAAAGGAAACATTTGTGGCTGACTTTTCAGATATCTCAGTTGTTATACCGGTTCGCGAAGGCAGTAGCCGGGTTCGCGACAAAATCTTCCTTCCCTTCGGCGACGATACGACGTTGCTCGACTGGAAAATCAACCAATTGAAAAAAGTGCAGCAGGCGGATCGTATCTTCCTGAGTTCGAACTCCGAACGTGTAAAAGAGGTCGCTCGGGCTCATGGTGTCGAGTTTCTTCCGCGCAACGATTACCTTAGCGTTGGTCACCAGGCGTCATTTAGCGAAGTGATCACCGGGGTTGTGCAGGACATACCCACTGAACACTTTGCCTGGGTCACAGTGGTTGTCCCACTGATGTCGCCCTCCGAATACCGTTCGGGATTCGAACTGTACCTTGAGCACGTTGTTGAGAAACAGAGCCATGACAGCCTGGTCTCGGTCAATCTGTTGAAGGAGTACTTCTGGGACAAGAACGGCCCACTGAATTATCAGGCCGACAAGAATCACACGATCAGTCAGGAGTTGCCAGATATCTATCGCGTGACCAATGGTCTTTATATGAGAAGCCGGGAACAAACCCTGGCAGAGGGTTATTTCCTGGGACCTAACCCTTATATGCATCAGGTTGGGAAAATGGCCGGGGTAGATATTGATGAGTACGAGGATTACGAGATCGCACTTGCCATGAAGGCGTTCTATCGTGATGAGTGAAGTTTCGGCCCAGGCTTTGGCTGTGTATCCCTCGAATTGATGTGGCGTAAGAGTTATGGCTTTTTTTTCAGATTTAAGGCGCCGCAAAGATCGCTGGTGGCGCTATGGCATCCTGAAGCAAGCCTACCAGCAGGCTCAGCAGTCTGAGGTAGTCAGTGGCCCGCAGTTATCCATTGCCTTCAAACGTTTCGGCTATAAGGCGCCCCCGGCAGAGCTCCTTGCTGTGTGGCAACGGCTGACGGACGTTGGTGCGATGCGCTGTGGGACACTTTCGGGACAATCTGTTACCAGTATCGATCGCGCTATTTCAGACTTGTCTACCACGGCGATCAGTCCCATAGCCTGGCTCGACCTGTATCGCCTGGGGCTCGGTATCGGCCTTTTTTTACCAGCGAACCGGTTTCGGGAGAAAGCGATTGCGGCAATGCTGATTTGTTCCCAGCAAGCCAGAGCTTCACTTGCCGAGCTCACAGCGGGATGCTATGCAGCGATCGAAACGGGGGATTACCAGCGCGCAAACGACCTGCTTAAGCGAATGAAATCCAAAGGGCTGAGTCAGTCGCGCTTCGATCAGGGCTGTTGGCTGCTGCAACTGTTCAGTGCAGGACCCTCGCCCTGGGATCGTCATCGCAACGTGGATGACACGGCGTTGGATGCCGGATTCCGGGAGGAGCTCCAAGGCAAAAAGCTGGCCCTGGTGGGGCCGGTGGCAACCAATGCCATGAACGGCTCAGAAATTGATGCCAACGATCTGGTCATCAAGTTTGGTTATCGGGGGGGCGATACCGGTAGAGATCCTGCCACTCAGGGTGAAAGGGTAGATATCAGCTACTACAACAACAAACAGGCACAGCAGCTGTCCCGGATGCCATACATAGGCGTTCTGGCCTCATTGCGCTGGGCCGTGTTTAACAATCACAAGGGGCGGTCGTTCTTCCCAAAAGAGCTGGATAGCGTTCGTCAGCTGGCATCGTTGCAGTGGCTGATGCCGGATACACACCTGAACGCGGGGCCCAATGCGGTTCTTGACCTTTTGCGATTCGAACCGGAGTCGCTCAAGATATTCAACACCGACATGATGCTGTCATCGGGGCGATTCGCAGGTTACAAAGCTCCGGATGAGAAACCGATCGACTACACGCGGTCCTTTATCAAGACGCACGACCCCGTGGTCCAGTTCCGGACCCTGAACGGCTTGTGGTTGGCAGGGCATATATCCGGAGACGAACGGTTTGAGGCAGTTATGGCTATGGGGCTGGAACAGTACCTGTTGCAGTTGCAAGAGGCTTATGGTGCACGTAAGCAGGCGCTGATCTGATGGTCTCTGAAAACGCAGGCAAGGCCGTGCCGGAAAATACTGTAGCACCGGCAAACCATTTTCGTCAGGGGGCGTGGCGACTGGTTTCGTACCTCGGGGAGGCCGAGAGTCTGGCTCTGCTGTCAGTCATTGAACAGGGCGAGATGACTTTAAGTCGGGTGTTTCGTGACAATCGCCGGACCTTGAGCGCCCGGATTGAGACGGAAGCCAACGGCGCGCTTATGCTCAAGGTTCCTCGCGCCCGCAATGGTCGACGTTGGGAGCGGATGCTTACTTTTTTTCGCGGCAGTGATGCGGTTCGTTCGTTCCATCAGCTACAGAAGATGAAAGCCATGGGCTTCGCTGCGCCCGATCCGGTCCTGGCGTGTGAGAAGCGTCAATCGGGTGTGGTGGTCGACGCTTTCCTCTGCTACCGGTTTGTTGACGGCCGGCCGGCAGAAGCCGGTGACGCCGGTTTGGTTCTTGATGCCCTCAGAAGGCTCCATCGAGCAGGTTACCTGAGAACGGATGCTCAGTGTGCCAATTTTCTGATGGATGGTGAGCAGGTTGTGTTTATTGATTTCCGTCTCAAGCGACCGCGCTTTTTTTCGCGTCTTAAGAAAGCGAGAGAGCTGGATCGGTTCATCAGGAGCTGTCCGGAGGCCGCCGTGCATCTGTCCGACCAGGAGAGAGCATCTTTTTGGTTACGGCTCGCCCACAAGCTGGAGAACCTCAGTTTTGCAATACGGGAATCCAAGCGCGATATGCGTCGGAAAAAGTGGCAATAAGGCCAAGGTCGGCCGGAGACGCCCTGAATCTCGGCCAAGGCAGGATCAATGAAAAAAACCGTTATGTTTTGCCCGTCTAAAGTCTGGGGTGGTATCGAGAAAAATGTTCGCTTGCGGGCCCGGCTTCTGGGGGAGCAGGGGGTAGCCGTGTATGTTGTCTTGCTGCAAGGTTACTTCGCTGACCGTTTTCAAGATCTTGAAAACGTGACGGTAATAGAGGTGGCATCCCGGGGAGGGGATTTTAACCTGTTCGTGGTCGCGAACTATGTGAGGCTTCTGAAGCGAATCCGGCCGGACGCGGTTTTTTCCGTTTTGAAAAAAGACTGGTGGCTGGTTTCTCTCTCATCGAAGCTGGCGGGTGTTGAACGCGTCATCCTCTATCTGGGCATTGCCCGGCGCGTCAAAAGCCCTGTCAAATTCTTCATGATCTTCCGAATCATGAACGCCATTTTGATGGTGAACAGTAACTCGTTGCGGGATGCCATGCTCCGGCACCGACGGTTGTTCCGTCCCGAGCGGGTCTGCCGGGTTTACAACGGTTTTGATCTGCCACCGATTGATGGAGAGCAGCTTTCGATCAAACAAACGTTAGGCCTCCCGGAAGGCAGCATGATTGTCGGGTGCGCCGGCCGATTCAGTCCGCAAAAAGGGTTTGACCTCTTGCCGGATGTGGTGGCCCGTTTGCCTGGCCACGTTCATGTTGTGCACGTAGGTGAGGGAGAGTTTGAGGCCCAGATTAAAGCCGCCATTCAGGCCCGTCCGGAATCCGGGCGCATTCATTTTCTGGGCTATCAGGCGGATATGCCCGCGTATTTCCGGGGCATTGATCTTTTTCTTCTCTGCTCCCGCAATGAGGGAATGGCAAACGTTCTGAATGAGGCCATGAGTCTTGGCGTACCGGTTGTTTCGACGAGGGTCCCCGGAAGCGAAGAGCTGCTGGACCATGGACGTTATGGTGTTTTAGTGAACATTGACGATGTAGACGCGATGGCGGATGGCATCCGGCAAATCCTTGACGGAGAGCTCAATTTTGAGAAAGAGCTGTTGCGCACCCACATTGCTCAGGAGTTTGGTATGGATCGCATGATGAAAGAAACCCGGGAGTTGTTTTTTGGCGCTTAAATATCGGATACGGGCACTCAGAACCGATACCCTGAATCGTTTGCGTTATGGGCCAGGTGCGCCACGTTATGCGGAACAGGTATGGATAGATCCCCGGCAGTGCTCGCGCTATATCGAGGCCGCTGATCTCGCCAAACGAATGGGAACGGGCTCGCGGCAATTATCGGGGCGGGTCGTCCGGGACTGGCCTGAAGATCTCCAGCAGTCGTTTGATCGTCATCCCAAGCTTACCTATTGCTGGGCTCACTGGCGCGACGGGAAAACCTGGGAAGAGGCCGGCGCCATTGAGTTCATGATGAGCCAGATTCGGGTTTCACCAACTGGCGTTACCGATAAATGCCGAACCCGTGAGGATGTCATCCAGCGGTTTGAAACTCTGGAGCAGATCTGGATTGCGTCCCGGCAGCAAGGATATCTTGCCTCGCAAGCCCAGTTGAAACCCGACAACTTCCGTGAAGTAGGCGGTGTTCTGATGCACCTGGGCCCGGGGGGGGAGCCGGTATTTTCAGGAGCGGGTTGTCATCGGTTTGCTATTGCCATGTTGCTGGATAGTCCCTTCCCGGCTCAGCTCGGTTGTGTGCATATTTCAGCCATTCCGATGTTGCAGAGACTGCGGTTCATTGGCGAACAGCCGGTGGGATTATGAATAGGACAAGTTCAGATATGATGAATCTGAAGAGCTACAAAACCTGGGTATTCGACTGCGATGGCGTGATTCTGGACTCGAACCGAATCAAAACGGACGCTTTCTTTCGGGCGGCTGAGCCCTACGGCTCAAAGTATGCGCAACAATTGGTCGACTATCATGTCAATAACGGTGGCGTTTCTCGTTACATCAAGTTTCAGCGTTTTTTAACTCATATTCTCGGCCAGGAGTCCCCTGATCAAGAGGGCCTGAATCATCTATTGTCGGACTATGCAGGGTTCGTGGAACAGGGACTGTTATCCTGTGCGGTGGCTCCCGGCATTGAACGATTGAGGAATTTGACCGAGGGCGCGAAATGGCTAATTGTCTCGGGTGGAGATCAGGAGGAGCTGAGGTCCGTTTTCCGCAAGCGCGGACTCGATCATTTGTTCGATGGAGGCATTTTCGGTAGCCCGGCTACGAAGGACGAGATTTTGAGTCGGCTTCAAACGGGAGACGTTATGCAGCAGCCGGCAGTTTTTGTTGGTGACAGTCGTTATGACATAGAGGCGGCCAAGCGTGCCGGTCTTGATTTCATTTTTGTGCGCAATTGGAGCGAGTCGACGTTTGACTTCAAGGATGCCGATCTTAAACTCGATTCGATTGCCGCTATAGGGGATCAGTTCTAGCCTGATTCTTCTTTTCCTACTCCGTTACTTTGGTCTTTCCCGTGAAACGAACTGACGATCATTCTGATGCGCGCCTGATTATCCTCGGTGCCGGAAAACCCTTCAAAGGCGAGCAGCACAGCGTTCTGCGCGGTGCTACGGGGCGGCGCAGAGTACTGGACTGGCTGTTACATGCCATGCGCTCGGTGGAGCCTGATGTCCACTTCGTCGGGGGCTATCAGCTGGAGGCGGTGTCCAGCCGCTACCCTGAACTCCATTACAGCGTGAATCCGCGCTGGGAAACCACCGGTGCCGCGGCGTCTTTGCTTGAGGCCCCGCTGGAGGCTTCTTTAACGTACTATGTGTCATACGCCGATATCCTCTTCCGTGATGCTGCGGTAGAAGCACTTGCCGCCAGTTCTGCGGACATCGCCGTGTTGGTGGACTCGTGCTGGCGGTCCCGCTTTGAGGGGCGGTCCGACGAGGATCTCGCCCGCTGCGAGAAGGTGAATGTGTTCGCCGGCGCGGTTACCCGGCTAGGACGGGATATCGATCCTGAGTTGGCAGACGGTGAGTTTGTTGGCCTGGTTCGCCTGACGGGCAGGGTGGCCGGATTCCTCCGGGCGGATGAGAGTGTTCCGCCCTCGGTTAAAAACGGTAATCTGACGCAATTGCTGGAATATCTGAGGGTTCGCGGTTTTCAGATTGCGGCGGTTGACGTGGCGGGCGAATGGGCGGAATTGAACGAGGCCGATGATCTGAGTCGCTTTGTGCTTGGCACAAAGGCGCAAACACTGCACCGGTTGCAAGGCGTTGTTGCACGGAGCCGAATAGAAGATCAGGTTAGCTTCACCGTTGCAGACTGGCAGCAGGGCCCAGAGGACCTGATGAACCAGATCGGGCTGACGCTGGCGGGCCAGAACAAGGTGGTTGTTCGCAGCAGCGCACTGTCAGAGGATGGCTTTGGAGTATCGAACGCGGGTGCTTACACCAGCATTCTCAATGTTGATCGTCAGAGTGGCCAGGCGTTGCGCGCGGCGATCGAGGAAGTGATCGCATCATATCCGGATGGCCATCCGGACAATCAGGTGCTGGTGCAGCCCATGCTGGAAAACGTCATTGCCAGCGGCGTGGCCTTCACCAAAACCCTGTCCTCAGGCGCGCCGTACTACGTCATCAATTACGATGACACCACACGCAGTACGGAATCGATTACCAGTGGTTCCAGCCGCGAACATAAAACGCTGGTGATCAGGCGGAATGCTCCGGAGCAACAGCTTACTGTGCCGGAGAATCTGAGTGGTCTGCTCCCGGCGCTCAGGGAAGTGGAAGACCTTCTCGATTTCGAATCGCTGGATATTGAGTTCGCCATCACCGAGGGCGGGCACGTGCACATACTTCAGGTGCGCCCCATTGCGGTTCAGCATGAGCCGGAACGGAACGAGTACGGTGAGCACCTGCTAGACGATGCGGTGAAGCGCTTTCGGCAACTGCAGGTGCCCGGGCCGTTTGTGGTTGGTGATGAGGCGATCTTTGGTGTCATGCCGGACTGGAATCCGGCTGAAATTATCGGAACCCGGCCGGGGCGCCTGGCTGCCAGCCTATACCGTTATCTGATTCTGGACGATGTCTGGGCTACTCAGCGCGCGGAGTACGGCTATCGGGATGTGCGCCCTCAACCGTTGCTGCATATGTTCGCTGGCCATCCCTACATTGATATCCGTGCCAGTTTCAATTCGTTCATTCCCGCCACCATCAGTGATGATCTGGCCCGTCGGCTGGTGAACTTTTATCTGACCTGGCTCAGACAGAACCCGCACCTGCACGATAAAGTCGAGTTTGATGTAGTACCCACCTGCCTGGCGCTGGATTTTGAGCGCTGGCGTGATCGCCTTGTGTGTGAGGGGGGGTTCCACCAGAGCGAAGTGGCGCAGCTTGAAGCCGGTTTGCGGAACATCACGTCCGGCGCGATTGCCAGAACCAGCGCAGATCTGCAGTTGGTGAGTGAGGTAGACGTGCGGTTCCTACGGTTCGAACAGAAGCCTGTTGCCAGTCTTGGGCATGTATTTGCGCTTCTTGAGGAGTGCCGGCGGTATGGAACTCTGGTGTTCTCCCACTTGGCCCGTAGTGGCTTTGTGGCCGTGACTTTGCTGAAATCGGCCGTCCGCAACGGAGTTCTCTCACAAGTGGCGGCGGATGAATTCATGAATTCTATCCGGACCGTGTCTCATCGGTTCACAGAGGATGTGGCCGGGGTGGCGCGCAAGGAGCTGGATTTCTCAGAGCTGGTTGCCCGGTACGGGCACCTTCGCCCCGGCACCTATGACATCACCTCGGCCCGCTACGACGACAATCCGGAGCAGTATCTTGCGCCAGCGGTGTCGCGTGCCGAGTCTGAAGCGTCCGCCGAGCATCCGGAGCCAGAGCTGAGCAACTGGTATGCTCAGAGGCAGGCATTTGCCGATGCCATGGCTAAGGCGGGGTTGCCTTCCGATATCGACACGCTTGAAGCGTTTTTGCGCGGTGCCATCGAAGGGCGTGAGAGGGCAAAGTTTGTTTTCACCCGGCATTTATCGTTGGCGTTGGAATCCCTGGCGTGCGTGGGGGCTGATTATGGTCTGGCACGTGAACAGGTTGCCGAGATTCCGATCGAAGACTTCGCCACACTCCGCAACGGCTCGGTATCCCTGGGCCAGACGGCCGCCTGGCTTGCCGCGCGAGCAAGCGAAGGTGCGAATGCCAGTAGCGCCACGGCCATGGTCGAACTGCCACCGCTGTTGCTGTCGGATACGGATTTTTATTCGTTCGTGTATTCAGAAGCCCAGGCCAATTACGTCGGCAAGCAGCGCGTAGCGGCGGACTGTCTGGACCTGCAGACGGCGTCGGAGGGCGAACTGCAATCACTGGCCGGCAAGATAGCGCTGATTCCCCAGGCTGACCCGGGATACGACTGGTTGTTTGGTCACGGCATCGCCGGCTTGATCACCATGTACGGCGGCGCCAATTCGCACATGGCCATTCGCGCAGCAGAATTCGGCTTGCCCGCAGCCATCGGCGTGGGCGAGGGCAAATACGCGGCGCTTGCAAAAGCCAGCGCCCTGGAGCTGGACCCCATGAATAAACGTATTGAGGTTATCCGCTGATATGCGTATCGGTATCACACAGCGGGTAGAGGTGGTCGCCTCCTACGGTGAGCGCCGGGATTGCCTGGATCAGCAGTGGTTCTGTTTTCTGGAGCGTTTGGGAATGACGCCCGTTCCGGTTCCGAACCGGCTCGCAGACATTGGCCAATGGGCAAAGGCCATGGCACTGGAGGGAGTGATTCTCAGTGGCGGCAACGATCTGGGCCACCTTCCCGACGCCCAAAATGTGGCGCCAGAACGCGATGCCACTGAAACGGCGTTGCTCGCCTGGGCTGCCGAATCCGGCGTGCCGGTGATCGGCGTATGCCGGGGGCTGCAAATGATCAACAGCTGGCTGGGCGGTGAACTGGTGCCTGTTTCTGGGCACACGGCGGTGCGGCACCCGTTGGTGGCTGATGCCGGGGCCAGTTGCTGCTTTCGCCAATTCACGGAAGTGAACAGTTTCCATAATTGGAGCATTGACGCCGCGGGCCTAGCCGATGCCCTGCTTCCCCAGTGTTTCAGTGCAGAGGGTCATGTGGAGGCGTTTTTACACGCACATCTGGGCTGGGCGGGCATCATGTGGCATCCCGAACGCGAGCCGGTCTTCTGCGACGCCGACAAGCAATTATTCAATCGTATTTTCAGAGGTGAACCATGCGAACACTGATACTGGCCGCAGGTCAGGGAACCCGGCTACGGCCGTACACGGAAGACAGACCCAAATGCATGGTGGCTCTGGCCGGAAGTCCTTTGTTGCACCGGCAAATGGCGGCCATGAAACACTGTGGTGTCAGCGAGGGAATTACGGTGATTGGCGGTTATCGCTCCGGTGATCTGGACACGCTTGGAGCGGGGCTGGTGATCAACCCGGAATACGCTTCAACGAACATGGTACGTACGCTGTTCTGTGCCGAAGATCAGATGGTGCTTGGCGAGGATTTGCTCATCAGCTACGGGGACATCGTCTACGAGCCGGAAGTCCTGCAGGCGATGCTTGATTGCGATGCGCCGGTTTGTCTTGCCGCCGACCGTGACTGGCGCCGGCTCTGGCAGCTACGCATGGACGAGCCCCTGGATGATGCCGAGACCTTCCGGATGAATGCGCAGGGCAACGTGGTGGAATTAGGCAAAAAACCGGAGAGCTATGATCAGGTAGAGGCTCAGTACATGGGGCTGATCAAGATCCGGGCGGATCAGGTGCAGGCCTTCAAAGACGCATTCCACGCCATGGACCGTTCGCAGATCTATGACGGCAAAGACTTCGATAATATGTACATGACCAGCTTTATCCAGCACCTGATTGACAGTGGCTGGCCGGTTAAAGCCTGCCTCGTCTCTAATGGCTGGCTGGAAGTCGACACGGCGGAGGAGCTGGAAGCCTACTCCGCCATGGCCAACGACGGTAGCCTCGACGGTTACTGCCAGTTATCCAGTTGATGGCGTAATTCGTACAGCTCGCTCACCAACTCCTGGTAGGGGGCGAGTCTTGAGCGAATGTCCGGGTTTTCACCGATTCCGATATTCAGGATCGATTTGCTGGGATCAAAAGGTGCGGATGGCATCTGGGACTCCCTAAAGCCAAGGAAGGCGCAGAGCCTTTGGGCCTCTGCCGCAGGCTCTTTCACGAAACGCTCGAAATTGACCAGGAGTATCTGTTCGCGGCCGAGTTGCTGGGCCAGCGCCTTCAGGCTGCTGATTTTTGCCTTGATGCCCCTGAGCACGTAAGCAATATCGTCTTTCTCGGTGTCATCAAACGCGGGGTCGGATTTTCGCTTGCCAATCTTGCCCTGACGAACCACTTCCGCGAACTGATCAACCGGGTCCCGGTGCACGACAACCAGCTTGTATGGCTGGAAAACGGCCGGCCAGGTGTGTTCGTGTTTTCCCACCCAGATTGGCTGGTTCCAGACAATGGCGGGTTTCTCGCCGGCGTAGGTACGCCCGACGGCACGCAGCCACTGATTCCAGATAGCGGGGTCTGTTTGTGCGCCACCGCTATTGAGATGGCGCCGATACCGGCTCAGGTAGTCCAGCTTCAGCCGGTTATGGCCGACTTGCTCTTTCAGCGGTAACGAGGCCTGATTCTTGCCCTGCCTTGCTTTCCATTGCGCTGCGGGTAACTTGCCCAGGCGCGTTTCTACCCACATGGCCCTGGCCAACCATTTTGCCTGTTGGGCCGAGTTGGCTTCCAGCATTGATCCGATACGGCCGTTGCGCTTGAAATCCGTGAATTCGCCCCGGGGAACACAGCAGTCAGGATGACCTTTGAGGTAATCGACCACGGCCCCGGAGCCTGACCAGTAAATACCGGCCACGAGGATGTTGAGGGGAGTATCGCGTTCAGTCATTGGTATCCTTCAGAGTCCGGGCCGAGGCGCGTCAAGAAAAGCTGATACCACCACATCGCTGCGAAATGGTGCCAGCCATTCGGGCTGAACGGCGATGGGGAGGGTTTTTGTCACGGTGGAAAGACCCTGAGCCAGTCCCTCGGTGGTACGCGGTGTCAGATACGTTTCCAGCTCACCTCTGAAGACATCGCGCACACCGCCGCGGCTGTCGACAGCCATAATCGGTGTCCCGCAGGCCAGGGCTTCGGTGAGGACAATCCCGAGGCCTTCGTATTCGGAGGCAAGCACGAACAGGTCGGCGTGCTTCATCCAGGGGTAGGGGTTTTTGCGCTTGCCGGCAAAAACAACCCGGTCGCCGATGCCGAGCTCGTTGGCTTTGTCTTCGAGTTGGCTTCGCAGATGGCCCTCGCCGACAATCACCAGTTTGTGCTTGATGCCGGACCGGGCAAAAGCCTCCAGCAGTAGCTCGTGTCCTTTTTGCGGAACCAGCCGGGCCACGTTGAGAATGTAAGGCTCGGACGGAAGATCTGGCTCGGGCGCGCTGGCCAGAGTCTCAATCTGACTGATCGGGCAAGGGTTGGTGATCACTCGCAGGCTGGCGGGTTGGATGTTGCCTTTGGCAAATGCCTCACCAGCGGAGTCCATTACCCCGGACGAAACGCAGGCTAGATGACGGCGGTGAAAGACCAGTTTCCACTCCAGCTTTTTCTGCCATAACGGCCGGTCATAGTGAATGACGTTTTCCAGAACATACACACTGCGCTCATCGCGAAAGGACCAGAAGTATTTAAAGGTCCCCAGACCACGAAAAACAATGCGATCAAAGCGGCCATGCTGCTTTTCCATCGCGCGAATCTTACGCTTGAGAAGCCAGCCGCTGAGCCAGCCAACCCATATAAAGTGGGAGCGGGGCAAGACAACCCCCAGCAGTAGCCGTGAGAGCAGAAAGACCGGGATGCCGATGATCGATTTCATCAGCGCCTGAAACTGGTCAAAGTAATGCAGTGTCACGCTCGGGTTTGAGGGCGCGAGGTCATTGGGGCGATTCCGGCACGATAGCAGATGGCTTTCATGGCCCTCTTCGGCAAACGCATCGGCCAGATTAACGGCGACGCGTTCCATGCCCCCCATTTTCAGACTGTGAATGACAACCAGTGTTCTCATGCCGGTTGCTTCTTCTCTATGCCGTTTTCAGCCCAGAAGGTTTTGTTGTCCTTCACCGCTTTGCGGATGGCCCGGTTCTTCGCCCAGATCTCCGGTTTCGAGTAGCCCCGGGGATGATCCAGATGCAGGCACACGGTGCTGTACCGGATCTGCATGGATGTATGGCCATAGTTCCACAACCGTTCGCCCAGTTCGCGGTCCAGGCCGCCATACTGCATATCTTCGTTGAAACCGTTCACTGCAATAAGATCTTTGGTCCAGGTGGAGCTGTTCATACCATTCCAGCTTGCCGCCGCCGGAGTGATCCGGTTCATGAAGCGACGGAACGCCTGGGAATCTGAAAGCTTCCAGAGTTTGTGGTTTTTCGGTTGGCCATGGGCGACCAGCCACCGTGGCTTGAAAATCTCGGCGGAACGGATGTCATCGCTGCTGATGGCTTCGGATACCGGCATGGTCAGCTTGATGTAACCACCGGAGAGAAAGTACCCAGGCCGGGCCAGATCGTGATGAGTCTTGATGAAATCCGGCTCCGGGATGCAGTCCCCATCGGTAAAAATCAGGTAGTCGCAATCGGTTTCACGAATGGCTTTATTGAGAATCTGGCACTTTCGAAAGCCGTCATCCTCATGCCAGACATGGTCGATTGAGAGAATGCCCCGAGCCCTGAAGGAATCGATCAGTTCTCTCGTCTCATCGGTGGAGCCGTCGTCCGCAATGATGACCCGGAATGACTTGAAGCTCTGGCACTCATAGCCGGTGAGGACTTTGCTGAGCCAGAGGGGGGAATTATAGGTGGTGATTACCACACCGATGGAATCTGGAGACATAAGATAACAGTGCCCGAGCGGTCAAAATAAGAACGGGCCTTAGTATACACTTGCTCTCGCCCGGATGCCTGCCCCTGAGGGTTGGTCGGAGCTCGGAGCCATCAGGCTAAGAATTGTGGCTGTGGGGCTCTTTTTACCGGCAGATTTTGTTGGGGTAGTAGGGGTTCGGTTCTCCCGCTGGGCGATGCCGAAGCCGTTTGTACTCCCACTGGTATTGGGCGGGGGCCAATCTGACAACACGTTCCACGGAGTGGTTCAGTGCGGTAGCGGCCACAACGGGATCGGGGTCGCCATTGCCTGGCGCAGCCTCTTCTACAACAATGCGAAAGCCCTGGCCGCCGGGCAGGCGTTCGGCGAACGCCACCAGTGCGTTCGCCCCGGTTTTCTGGATCAGCCGGTTGACCAGTGTCATTGTGCGGACTTCTATGCCGAAGAAGGGCGCGTAAGCGTTGGTTTTCCCCCGCGGAGACTGGTCCGGCAATATGCCAGCCACGCCGCCTTCCTTGAGAATGCCCATCAGGCGAAGGAGTCCTCTGCGGTCACCTCGAACCAGTTCCGAGCCAAGACGCCCACGCACCCGAATCATGTAGTCCTCGAACTCTTTAATGTGGGGAGGGCTGTACAGCGAGGCCATCTTGTAACGAGATGAAAAAAACAGCCCGGTCAGTTCCCAGTTACCCAGGTGCGGCGCGAGGAGAATCAGGCCTTTTCCTGACGCAATCGCCTGGTCAACCAACTCCAGCCCCCGGGTTTCCTTGATGAGGTTGAAGCACTTTTCGACCGGCCATTCCCACATCAAAGGGATCTCCATAGCGGTCATACCGGTATGCGCCATGGAGCCCCGGGATAGCTGCTTTTGTTCCGTAGGGGAGAGCTCCGGCAGGCAGAGCCGGATATTCACGTCCGTGGTTTTCCGGGAGCGGCCGTTCGAGTACCACGCCAGAAGCCCCCCAAGCCGGCCGATTCTCTGGGCAAGTCCCAGTGGTAGCAGACCGGCGAGGCGCAGAAATCCCGCAATCAGAAAGTATTTGAGCTTGCTCATGACCGGCCGTAAAGGTCCTCATATCGGACAATGTCGTCTTCGCCAAGGTACGAACCCGATTGCACTTCGATAAGCTCCAGGTCAATCACCCCCGGATTCTCCAGAGAGTGCACCTGGCCAACGGGGATATACGTCGACTGATTCTCGGTCACCAGATAGGTTTTCTCGCCGTTGGTAACCCTCGCGGTACCGCTGACCACAATCCAGTGCTCGGCTCTGTGATGATGCATCTGCACCGAGAGTTTGGCGCCGGGTTTCACGGTGATGCGTTTGACCTGGTAACGACTCCCGCTGTCAATGGAATCATAAACGCCCCAGGGCCGGTACACTTCCCGGTGGTTCATGTGCTCGTGGCGACCGTCGTTCTTGATGGCTTCCACCACTTTTTTGACATCCTGAACCTGATCTTTGTGGGCAACAAGCAACGCATCCTTGGTTTCGATAATCACCAGGTCTTTCACGCCGACGGTGGCCACCAGCCGGCTGTCGGCCCGAACCAGAGTGGTTTCGGTGTTGTGGGCAATGACATCGCCGGAAAAGCAGTTGCCGTTGGCGTCCTTGTCACTCACCTCCCAAAGGGCAGACCAGGAGCCGATATCGCTCCAGCCTGCATCCAGAGATACCACAACCGCGTTGTCGGTTTTTTCCATAACCGCATAGTCGATGGAGTCTTCCGGGCATTCGGCAAAGACGCTTTCATTCACTCGGGTGAAGTGCAGGTCCTCACTGGCATCGTCCAGCGCTGCCTGGCAAATGGCGAGGATGTCGGGCCGGTGTTTTTGCAGTTCCTGCAGATAGGTGCGGGCTCCGAACAGGAACATACCGCTGTTCCACAGGTAATCACCGGAGCTCAGGTACTCCTCGGCCGTCTTCTGATCCGGCTTCTCGACAAACCGGCTTACCTGGAAACTGTCGTCTGCCAGTTGAGAGCCTTGCTGAATGTAACCGTAGCCGGTTTCGGCATGGCCCGGCACAATTCCGAAAGTGACCAGCTTGCCTTGCTCAGCCTGCGGAATGGCCTTGCCGATACCGCTCTGAAACGCCGCGACATCCTTGATCAGGTGGTCGGCGGCCAGCACCAGCATCAGCGGGTTCTGACTGTCGTCCGTATTTTTGATCAGTTGCAGAGCGGCCAGCGCGATGGCCGGTGCGGTGTTGCGACCGCAGGGTTCCAGAATGATGTGGGCGTCGGTGTAGCCAGACTGGCGCATTTGCTCGGCTGCCAGAAAGCGATGATCCTCGTTGCAGATCAGCAGGGGGTCAGCCGAATCCATACCGTCCAGCCGCGCCACGGTTAATTGCAGCATGGACAGCCGATCATCCGTCAGTTTCAGGAACTGTTTTGGGTTCAGTTGCCTGGACAGCGGCCAAAGGCGTGAGCCGGTGCCTCCGGCCATAATGACGGGATGAATCATGGTGCGCTCCGGGTTGTGAAAGTTACCGATACTGACGTTCAACGTGGCCCGTATCTTACCACGGAGCCCCGCCGGGGTTTATCTTAAGCGTTGGAAATCTTCCCAGGAGAGCCCCTCAGAATTTTGCTCCCACGCCAGCCGTTTTCTGAAGCGGCGAAGTTTCCTTGCGATAAAATGCGGGCTCCAGCCAGGTACCAAGGCTAAGGCTTGCGGGATGGCGGGAGCCCCCAGGCCATCGACCAGAAACAATTCCGGCCGGCCGGTACGATCGGTTACCACCAGATTGTGCGGTAGCAGATTGCGGGTGAGTATCCGGGTTTGAGTGAGCCAGGCTTCAAATCGATGGATGGCATTCCATAGCTCTGGCGTTGCCTGTTCGTTGCGGATCAGAGATTCGAGCGTGGGGGCGATGGCACCGTCAGCGCCGCGAATTAATTCACTTTCATTCGCCGTGCCGAGGCTGGTTTCGACGGTGCCAAAAAATTGTGGCAGATGACCCCACAGCACGTCTGCGCTATCAACTTGTTTTAAATGCTGCAAGGCGGTTTGTTGATGGGCTCTCAACTCCTGGGTGTTGTCATTGAGGCGGGCTTTTCCCAAGAGGCGCTTTACCGGAGACTGTTTTCGATACCTTGCCTGTATGCTTTCTGGCCGAATTACTTTCAGGCATCGATCAGGATTGTCCGGGTGTTGAAAGCAGAAGCGATTGGCACCCTGTGCAAACGGGAGGAGTGAGCTCAGGTCGATAACCATCGCGCCGGGTCGTTGGTGGGTGTTACTCATCCCGGATCACCTCCTGGTATACCCGCAGGGTATTTTCAATCATGGCGTCAATAGTCAGTTCACGGGCAGCATAATCGCGGGTAGTGGCTTGAGTCTCTTCCAGTTCAGGAATGGGCGTATTCAGCAGCGCGGCGAGCGTGTCGATATCGCCGATCGGACAGATATGTTGAGGGGGAAGTAGCTCATTGGCTACGGGAACATCTGTTGAGATTATAGGTTTGCCCGCCAGCAAAGCCTCGGCACAGACATAAGAGAACCCCTCTCTTCTAGAAGAGATAACTATTGCGTCGACGGACTGCATCAGCCTGGGAATCTGAGCCTGATATCCCAGCAACTTTACTCTGTCCGCTAACCTGAGCTGCTCGACTTTTTTTTGCAGTGGCTCTCGCTCCTCCCCGTCGCCTGCAATCAGAAGGGTGCCTTTGACCTTAACAAAAGCATCGATGAGATGATCAAAACCCTTCGCGTGAACCAGTCGGCCAACCGCTAGCCATATGGGGTGGTCACAAACATCCAGGGTGCAAGGTGGCGCCTTTTGGGTGTCAACGCGGATGCCGTTGTAGACCACCGTTGTTGATTGACCGATATCGCGGGCAAGAGCATGGCTAACCGCAATAATTGCTGAGAAGCGCTTCGGGGACGGATACCGCGACTTGAAGTTATGAATCGTTGCTATGTATCTGGGGGTGGGTAAGATCGCGGACAGAGGCTGGATGGTCGCTGCAGCTTTGCTCCCCTGAGCATGAATGATGTCGAATTTTTGCCTCCGCTGGGCGTTGACGATTGACCGGATCAGCGGAACCGAATATCGGGATGCATTGGTATTAACCGGATATCGGAGGATTCTGCTGTCGAGCGATTGAAGGTGTTCAGCCGCCGACATACAGGATACCGAAACACCCGCATTCGCCAGCCCATTGGCCAGGTCGCTGAAGTGTTTTTCCATGCCTCCGTTTGCCGCGGGGGGGGAAAGCATCAGGAGCAGAACTTTCACTGAGCGAATTCCTGTTGGGCCTGGAGGGCTGCTTCGTAGACCTGCAACGTTGATTCAGTCTGCGCCTTCAGCAAAAAACGCTCGGGCAGCGTAATATCCGGCCGGGGTTTGTTGAGTAGCCCCAGAACTGCGCCGGCAAAGGCGCCGGTATCATCCGGAGTTACCAGGCCATCACGAAAACAGGCCTGCAGCGTTTCCGCCGCGCCACCGCGATTATAGGCCACCACCGGTGTGCCCGATGCCAGCGCTTCGGTGACGGTGCGCCCGAAAGGCTCCGGCTTTGTCGACATATGGCACACCAAATCGGCCAGCAGGTAAAGATTGGTCATATCGTTACGCTGGCCCAGAAACGTGACCTTGTCGGTTAATTGTAAACGGCTCCGTTCTTTTTCCAGCTCCTGCAGAAAGCGTTCTTTTCCTGGTTCAGCGCCACCCACGATGATGCCGTGGCAGTCCGGGCGTTGGCGTACAATACGTGCCATAGCCTCAAGAAAGTGCAGCTGACCTTTCCAGCGCGAAATGCGGCCCGGCATCATGATGATTTTTTTCTCAGCCAGTTGCGGAAATCTCCCGAGGATATGGTCTCGCCACTGCTCGTTGATGGCACGGTCCCGGAAGGCGTCTATGTCGACGCCACGTTGAATGACGGTCAGCCGATATTCCGGCACTGAAAAGTGGTTTAACACATAGTCGCGCACACAGTTGGATACGGCAATCACCTGATCCGCCTTCGCCATAACCGCACTGTAAGGGTTCACCGAGTACATACCGTGAAAGGTGGACACCAGCGCTGGCCGTTCTCGTTCCGGCAAGGTCTTCAGTGCCAGATGAATGATCCAGGCCGGCATTCGTGAGCGCACGTGTATGAGGTCGGGCTGTAATGTCTGGATCAGCCGGCGCATCGGCAGAATCTGGCCGAACGAAGACGGCGATTTGCGGTGGATCGGCATATGAATATGGGTAGAGCCCTGGCCTCGAACCTGCTCGGCCATGGGGCCTCCGTTCGAAACCACAAAGGACTCATGGCCACGTTTGACCAACTCCGCGGCGAACTCCACCGTGCCGCGTTCAACGCCGCCGCTGTGTAATGCCGGCAATGCTTGCAGGACTCTCAAAATCGTTACTCCCTGCCTCTGTTCTGGTGCTTGGCGAGAAATTGTTTGATCAGCCATCGGGCTGCCCGGTCTGCCTCCCAGAGTTTTGTCTGATGTTCGGCCTGGTGTGTCATAACCGAGGCATGATCTGCCCAGTGCGCCACAAGTCCCCGTTGTAACAGATGTTCAACGCCTTTAGCCACCCGGCTGCCCTTAAGGGGCGCGAGCTCCAGCAGCCCGGTGGGCACGCCGGAGGTAATCGCTTCGCACACCATAGACTGACTATCCGGCGTCACCCACACCGCTCTAGATGCGGCGAGTTGATGGTTGAGCCAGCTGTCGTGGGTTTGATGGTGGCTGACCACGGAAACTTTGGGGCTCTGTAGTTCGGATAGTTTCTCAAACACAGTGTCTGGCGTGCGGCGTGAATCGCTGATGGTCCACCGCCAGTCTGGATAGCGGGCCATTAAGTCGCTTAACTGGGCGAGAATGGCGTCGTCATGCCAGTCAAAATGCGCCGATGGTCCGCCGATAAGCGCCAGCGCCTCGGGCTTGCTGGTGAGCCTGGCCAGTGGGGTGGCGGCGTTGATAACGCCTTCGGTCATCAGAACGTTGCGGCCGGGTTTGACGTTGTCGTGTGCGGGTATCAGCGCCGCGTCGATCCAGTGGATGGGAAAAGCGGGCTTCATCAGCACCACCGATTTGGCCTGCTTATGGCGCCGCAGCGCCAGCAACAGTCTGTGGGTACCGGTACCCGCAGCTATGATGAGCGCTGGCTGTGGCAGCGTGGGTAAAGAAGCGGGGGCTACGCCCAGAAGTGCCCGCCAGAGCGCAACCGGATAGTCTGGCGCGCTGACCCAGTGGATATCCGCACCCGCCAATACCCGCAAGCGGTTGCCCAGACCGCGCAACTGGTTTTTGTGGCCGGGCTTGTTGTCGGTCAACAGCCAGATCACAGGCGCAGAGGCGTCGGAGCCCTGGCTCAAGACCGCCTCTTCTTCTTTCGCTTGGGGCCATAAAAACCGGGGTCAGCCGGGTCCGGCCGCGTTTTGAAGCGGCGGTGCATCCACAGATACTGATCCGGTGCCTTGCGGATTTCCTGTTCGATGATGGCATTAACGCGGGTGGCATCTTCAAGATCGTCACCGCTGGGAAAGTTTTCCAGAGCAGGGTGGAAGTAGATGTCGTAGCCGGGGCCGTCTTCGCGCCGAAAATGGCTGAACGGTACGACCTTGCATTTGCTTCGTTCCGCAATACGCGACGTTGCCGTAATGGTGCCCGTGGGAATTTTGAAGAAGGGCGCGAAGACGATGTCCTTCCGGCCATAATCCTGATCGGTGGCATACCAGACAGCGCGGTTGTTTTTCAGGCACCGGAACAGACCGCGAAGATCCCGGGCGCCCAGAACTTTGCCATAGCGGCGGCCGCGGGCCCGGGTCATCACGGCATTCATCAGTGGGTTGTTGTGATCCCGCTGCATGACGTCAGCCTCAATGTACTCGGTCGCCAGGCTACCGCCCAGATCCAACGTGCTATAGTGGCCTCCGACCAACAACACGCCATGCCCCTCTTCGAGCGCTTGCTCGAAATGTTCGAGACCGTGAACTCTGGTGATCTTTTTGAGTTTCGATGCATCGCGAAACCAGGCAACACCAATCTCCAGCAAGCCAATCCCATTGGCAATAAAGGCATTGCGTACCAAGGCGGCCTGTTGTTGCTGGTTAAATTCAGGAAAGCACAGCCGGATGTTCACCTCGGCAATGTGGCGCCGGCTTTTAGCCAGCTTCCAGGCCACCAGCCCGGCCATCTTGCCCAGCCACCATTGCAGGCGCAGCGGCAGTTGCGCGACCAGCCACATAACAGCGATGCCCAGCCAGGTTGGCCACCAGCGAGGATGGCGATAGGCGGAATAGTCAGTATTGCGCGGTTGTTTGCGGTACTTCTTCTTCAAAATCGTGAATCCTGCATCGACAAACGGTGTGCCGGGGGGCAAGATGCCCTTCCACAGCTATTTTTTCCTATGATAACGCACTGTTTTGCCGGGAGTCCTGTGTGTTCCAGTTTATCTATTCCCAACTGATTCGCCTTGTACTGCCGTTTATCCTCATCCGGCTCTGGTGGCAGGGGCGCAAGGCTCCTGGCTTGCGGCAGGATTGGCAGCACCGTTTGGGTTGGGTGCCGGAGATTTCCGGGCCGGTAATCTGGGTGCACGCTGTGTCTGTGGGTGAAACGATTGCGGCGGGGCCGCTGGTGCGTCGCCTGCTGGCCCGGAACCTCGGGGCCACCATCCTGATGACCGCCATGACCGATACCGGCCTGGCCCAGGCCCGGAAAATGTTCGGTGACAGAGTAACCTATGCCTACGCTCCCTACGACACCCCGGGGGCAATTCGCCGCTTTCTGAACCGGGTGAATCCGAAGATTCTGGTTATCCTTGAAACGGAAATCTGGCCCAATATGATCCGCCAGTGCCGCCGCCGCCGGGTGCCGGTATTTCTGATCAATGCCCGGTTATCCGAGCGCTCAGCGCGCGGTTACGAGCGAGTCAAAGGGTTGGCAGCGCCGATCATGAAAAGCATTACCTGGGTTGCGGCACAGGCTGACCCCGATGCCGACCGGTTCCGGCGTATCGGGGTTGCCGCATCCCACGTGGAGGTCACCGGCAGTGTGAAGTTCGATGTCGACATACCGGACTATGTGCGGGTCGCCTCAAAATCACTGCGTGAAGCGTTGGGCGATCGCCCCGTCTGGATTGCAGGGAGCACCCACTCCGGCGAAGACCCGCAACTGCTGGAAGCACACCGGGCCATTATTCGCCAGCACCCGAACGCGTTATTGATCATCGTGCCACGGCATCCGGACCGCTTTGATTCCGTGGCAGAGCTGGCGGAAAAAGAGGGTTTCAGGGTGGCACGCCGGTCCCGCAGCGATCATCCGGCCGATGCCCAGGTTTACCTGGGGGACACCATGGGGGAGCTGATGATGCTCTACGGAGCCAGTGACATTGCGTTTGTGGGTGGCTCGCTGATCGAGCGGGGCGGCCATAACCCTCTGGAGCCCGCAGCCTGGGGCATACCGGTGTTTTCGGGGCCACACGTATTCAATTTCGAAACCATCTACGAGCACCTGCTGGCCGACAATGGCGTGCAAGTGGTCGAAGGCGCCGATGCTCTGGCCAGGTGTCTGGTCAATCTGATGGCGAACGATAAAGAACGCAGGGCTTACGGTGAGCGCGGGCTGCGCGTTGTCGAGAAAAACCGGGGGGCGCTGGACAAGGTGGTCGAAGGAATAATCGAAAGGCTCTAGCCCCGGATAACCAGATGGCACCCGGGGCCGGATTTCAGATCGGTTACTGGGTAGGGTCGTCCAGTGTCCGGTCTTCCTCTGCCAGGGCCTCGATTCCCCGGGCTCCCTCGCTCAGCCAGTTGTTCAGATCCACCAGATCCTGAGGGCTCAGGGTTCCGGCAGCCTGTTTGAGCTGCAGTGTGTTGATCACATAATCGTACCGTGCATTGGCATAATCCCGCAGGGCGACATAGTACGCCCGCTCGGCGTCCAGCACTTCCACGATGTTGCGGGTACCCACCTCGTAACCGGCCCGGGTGGCATCCAGGGCGCTGCGGCGTGAAATAATGGTTTGCTCAAGGGCCGAGGCGGTCTCCACGTTGTTATTCACTGTCAGGAACAGGCTGCGGGTATTCACCTGCACATCCCGGCGAACGGTGTTCAGGTCTTGCTCCGCTGCTGTAACCAGCGAACGTTGCTGGCGCACGCCGGCCTGGGTGCCGCCGCCGGTGTACAGGGGAACATTGAGCTCCAGGCCAATAACACCCTGGGTGCCTTCCTGCTGAGTGGATTTGGCGCCATCCAGTTCCGATTCGCCATAGGATGCCACCAGGTCCAGCGTTGGCATATGGCCAGACTTGGCGACCTTCAGGTTGGCTTCACTGGCATTTAACTGGAACAGTGCGGCCTGAATAGACCAGTTCTGGTCGAGCGCAGTGGCCTCCCATTCGCTGGGGTTCAGTGGCTCCGGACGACCAAGCGGGAAGTTCTCCCGCAGATTCTCAAGGTCTTCGGCGTATTCGCCGGTCAGTCGCGCCAACTGCTCGCGGGCTACGTTCAGCTGGTTTTCTGCCGCAATGCGCTGGCTCTTGCTGTCGTCATAGCTGGCGCGGGCTTCATACACTTCGGTAATGGCAATCAAGCCGACATCGAAGCGCTCCTGGGCCTGTTCATACTGGCGCTGGATTGCCGCTTCGGTTGCCCGGGCGGTGGAGACGGTGTCTTGCGCTCGCAACACGTTGAAATACGCGGTTGCAACGTCGAGGATCAGTTGCTGTTGGGCCAGATTGTACTGGGCCTGGGCCGCTTCGGTCTGAAACTGGCTGGCGTCGTAACGGAACCAGTTATCCGCACGGAACACCGGCTGTGTCAGCTGTACGCCGTAATTGAACGCTTTATAGCTGTCGCCGGGGCCATTCTTGGCATCGAAGTCCGTGTGGTTCCCTTCAGCGAACGCGCCGACCTGGGGTAGCAAACTACTTTTGCTGACATCGCTGGCCGCCTGCTGCGCCTGAAACTGTGCCAGGGCGGATGCGATACCCGAGTCATACGACAGCGCCTGTTCGTAGGCATCCACGAGATCCAGAGAAAAGGCCGGCTGGGCCGCCAGCAAGGTGATCAATCCTGGAAGTAAACGTTTCTTCATTATCGCTCCTGAAAACTATCTCCGGGCATCCGTGATCTGGACACAGGTATCGGTAGGCCGTCGCGCGGGTCGCGAGCATCCTCGCAACCGTGACCCAAAGGTATTGGTGGACCATTATGGACAATAATCGTTCCCGTCTCTACACTTGAGAAGCTCACTCACTTTGTGGGCCAGACAGATTATTTATCGCGTCTTGACGGGGTGCTGAATCACCATGAACCGGTGATCGGCTGAGATTGCAACGCAGAACCCGCGACCTGATCCGGATAATACCGGCGTAGGGATTAAGGCCGTACGAATCATGCCAAAGCCGCATTTATGCGCAGTGTCGGCATGGCTCCGTCATACGCGACCCGACCACTCAATTAACGGGAGCAGACGATGACGGACCTTCCTTCCTACCTGAGCGATTCTGCGCAAGTAGATTCTGCAGCAATCAAACCATTACCAAGCTCACGAAAGATATACGTGCAGGGTAGCCGACCCGATCTTCGCGTGCCAATGCGGGAAATTACAGTGAGCGATACCCCCACGGACATGGGGGGCGAAAAAAATCCTCCGGTGATGGTGTACGACACCTCCGGCCCCTATTCCGACCCCGAAGCGACGATAGATTTGCGAAAGGGCCTGAAACCACTGCGCCAGGCCTGGATTGAGGAACGGGGTGATGTTGAGCAGTTGCCTGAATATACGTCGGAATTCACCCGCCGGCGGATGAAAGACCCGCAGCTGGACCCACTGCGTTTTATGGATGAGCGCAAACCACTGCGCGCCAAACCGGGCAAGAACGTCAGCCAGATGCACTATGCCCGCCAGGGCATCATTACGCCCGAAATGGAATTCATCGCTATCCGGGAAAACATGAAGCTGCAGGACGCCCGTGAAAACGGCCTGCTGGCCGACCAGCATCCGGGCCAGTCATACGGCGCCAACCTGCCGCCGGAAATTACCCCTGAGTTCGTGCGTGAGGAAGTGGCCCTTGGCCGCGCGATCATTCCTGCCAACATCAACCACCCGGAAACCGAGCCGATGATCATTGGCCGGAACTTCCTGGTGAAGATCAACGGCAACATCGGCAATTCCGCTGTCAGCTCGTCCATCGAAGAAGAAGTGGAGAAACTCACCTGGGGCATCCGCTGGGGCTCAGACACGGTGATGGATCTGTCCACCGGTAAAAACATTCACGAAACCCGCGAGTGGATCATCCGCAACTCGCCGGTACCGATTGGCACCGTGCCCATTTACCAGGCCCTGGAAAAAGTCGGTGGCGTGGCCGAGGATCTGACCTGGGAAATCTTCCGGGATACCCTGATCGAGCAGGCCGAGCAGGGCGTGGATTACTTCACCATTCATGCCGGCGTGCGCCTGCACCATGTGCCGCTGACGGCCAAACGGACCACCGGCATCGTCTCCCGGGGTGGTTCCATCATGGCCAAATGGTGCCTGGCGCACCATAAAGAAAGCTTTTTGTACGAGCATTTCGAAGACATCTGCGAAATCATGAAGGCCTACGATGTCTCCTTCAGCCTCGGCGACGGCCTCCGCCCGGGTTCCATTGCCGATGCCAACGATGCCGCCCAGTTCGGTGAACTGGAAACTCTGGGTGAACTTACCAAAATCGCCTGGAAGCACGACGTTCAGTGCATGATCGAGGGCCCCGGCCATGTGCCGATGCACCTGATCAAAGAGAATATGGATAAACAGCTCGAATGCTGTGACGAAGCGCCGTTCTACACCCTGGGCCCGCTGATCACCGATATCGCACCGGGCTACGACCACATCACCTCAGGTATTGGTGCGGCCATGATTGGCTGGTATGGCTGCGCCATGCTCTGCTACGTCACACCCAAGGAGCACCTGGGGCTCCCCAACAAGGACGATGTGAAAACCGGCATCATCACCTACAAAATTGCCGCTCACGCCGCCGATCTGGCGAAAGGGCATCCGGGAGCCCAGGTTCGGGACAATGCGCTTTCCAAGGCCCGTTTTGAGTTCCGTTGGGAAGACCAGTTCAACCTTGGCCTCGATCCTGACACCGCCCGGGCCTATCACGATGAAACCCTGCCGAAAGAATCGGCCAAAGTGGCGCATTTCTGCTCCATGTGCGGCCCCAAGTTCTGCTCCATGAAGATCTCCCAGGAAGTGCGGGATTACGCCGCCGAGCACGGCATGGATGAAGTCTCCGCCATCGACGCCGGGATGCAGGAAAAATCCCGGGAGTTTGTGGATGCCGGCAGTAAGCTTTACGACAAGGTGTAGGCGGCCGGGGCTCGGCATTTACTGAGCCCTGAAGCACTCGGTGGGCGGGGTGTTAACTTGCACCCCGCCCCGGCTCCCGCTATCGTTCAAGGCCGAATATGACGCCGGGATGACCGATGCCAAAACCGTTTCAGTTCCAGGCCAGTGACGTCCGTGTTGTTAAGCGTGAGACCGTGTTTCAGGGTTTTTTCCGCATGGATAAGTTCTGGTTGACGCATCCGCGCTTTGATGGCCGAGAAATGCCTGTCTTCACCCGCGAGCTCTTTATTCGCGGAGATGCCACCTGTGTGCTTCCCTACGATCCCGAGCGCGATGAAATTGTTTTGCTGGAACAGTTTCGCCTGGGGGCATTGGAGCGCGATCAGTCGCCCTGGCTGCTTGAACTGGTGGCGGGCATGAATGAAGAGGGAGAAAGCCCCGAAGATGTGGCCCAGCGCGAAGGGCAGGAGGAAGCCGGCCTGAGCTTCAGCCGCCTGGAGAAAATCTGTGACTACATGGTGTCCCCCGGTGGCACCACGGAAATGATTCACCTGTATTGTGGCCAGATCAGCACAGCCGCTGCCGGTGGCGTTTTCGGCGTGGAGCATGAGCACGAGGACATTCTCAGCCACATCGTGTCCGCCGATGAGTGCTTCGCTATGATTGCCGATGGCCGGATCAATAATGCGGCGGCGATTATCGCCATCCAATGGTTGCAGCTCAACCGGGACAGGCTGCGCCGGGAGTGGCAGCCATGACCGAGTGGGTAAAGCGACCCAAAGCGTACGTGCCGGATTTGCGCCAGTTAGGTGCCTTGTGTGATGGCAATTACCAGCGCCTGCGGAAATTGCGGCAACTGGAATCCGACGGTAAGCCCGTGTGTGAATTTGAACTGCACCGGGAAAACCAGTATCTGGGCCGGGTCCGCATCGAAGTGCTACAAACGGCGAAGTTCACCGAAACGCTCTTGCTCGAGCAGGTGCACAACAGCGGGCGCTGGCTAAACAATCCGCGCATCACCGTGCGGGTATATCATGACGCCCTCATGGCGGAAGTCATCAGCTGCTACCGCCAACGCCACATTGCCCCCGTGAATGACTATCCCAACCGGTTCATGCATCACCCGGACGAAAAAGCCCAGGTAAACGGATTTCTTGCCGACTGGCTGGACTATTGCCTTAAGTTCGGGCATTTGCCCATGGAGCACGCGGCCTGGTCAGCAGGCGAGGGCATTGAATAATTGCCGCTCCCGGTCTCTGCACCCATTCTCAATTTGGCGAAAGTCTGAGGGTTCGATTGCTTGACCTGTGTCAAAGTTGTCAAAAAGTGAAAAATATCGATAAAGGCTGGCCAGAGTGTGACCCAGGCTGCATTCTGGATTGAAGGATCTGAACTCCGCCATCGTACACTTGTCAGAATAAACAACCGCTTGCAGAGAATCGAACAGGCCCGGCATGACCGAAACCGCAACGGCTCGCCCACTCAAAGTGTTACAGCTTACCGATCCCCACCTCATGGCCTCTGCCAGCGGTGCGCTATTGGGCGTCAATACCCGAGACAGCCTCGCGGCCGTGATTGATGAGGTACTGCGCAGCCATGGCCAGCCTGACCTGATTCTGGCCACGGGTGACCTCACCCAGGATGCCTCACCGGAGGCTTATCGTTACTTTGGCGAGCAACTGAAGATATTCAATTGTCCCTCGCTCTGGATTGCCGGGAATCACGACGATTCGGATCTGGTTACCGCCATCGCCTCGGAATTCAATGCCGATCATAAACAATGGATTGAGGCCGGCTGGCACGTTGTCATGCTGGATTCCTCGGTGCATGGCAAAGTGTACGGCGAGCTCTCAGAGGATGAGTTGCGCTTTCTCGATCAGGCCCTCGCCGACCAGCCCGATCTTCCCGCCATGGTATGCCTGCATCATCATCCGGTTGATATCGGTTCGGCCTGGATGGAAAAGATCGGCCTGAAAAACCGCGAGGCCTTCTGGCAGGTTGTTGACCGGCATCCCCAGGTCCGGGTGGTGCTGTGGGGGCATATTCACCAGGAGCTTGAACAGCAGCGCGGCGGCGCTTCACTTCTGGCCACGCCTTCCACGTGCATCCAGTTTGCAACCGGCTCCGGAGACTTCGCGGTTGAGCCTCTGGCACCTGGCTATCGCTGGCTGGAACTGGATCCCTCCGGCAGTTTCAGAACCGAAGTGCGCCGGGCGGACAGGTTTGAATTTGATCTGGATGAGAATAGCTCCGGCTATTAATCCGGACTCATTGACGCTGAGCGTTTTCAGCTGGGGGGGCGAACTTACCAGCCAAAGCTTTGCTATTATCATAGCCCTGTGCACAGGACGTCACAGGAAGAGCAACACTCGTCAACGGATGACAGAACATGAAAATCGTGCATCCCCGGGATTTGCTGGCCGCAGATCTACCCGGGTTGGAATCGCCATTCTTTGCTGTAGAAAAAGCCCGCAACCTCATTCAGCGTGGTTCACTCCAGAGCCTTGCGCGCCTGCTCGGGCGGCCCGTATCCCATGGCCTGGGCGCCCGGGCATTCAGAGACCAGCGCAACACACTCATCGAGACCATCCTCCGCGAAATACAGAACGGACAACTGTTTCTGGTTCATGAAAGTATCGATGGCGAACCATCCTCTCCCGTTGTGCAATGGCAGGGCGACAGCGGGCACAAAGGCCGTTGGCAGATGACAGAGGCCGGTGGTAGTCCCGAGGTCATCGCCAGTGTCGAAGCCCTGAATCAACATGGTATTACCCTGCAAAAGCTGCGGGCTCAGAGCAGCACGGGTATCGGAAATCTGCCCGCCGGCGACTTTGCCATGGAGTACCGCCTGAAGCAGCGCGAAGAGGCTTTGCAACGGGAGCCCTTGGCCAGCAGTTCGGCCAGCTCACCTGCGCCGAAAATGGCGCCTGTTCTGGAAATGCCCGAGACAAGCGAATCGCCCTCCCGCAAACCAGCCCCGGAAATCCACCTCGAAATCGGCATCTTTACCGATGGCACCCTTAACAATGCTGAAAACTCCCGCGAAATGACGGAGCGCATCGCGACTGAGTGTGTTGAAGCCTTTGATCGGGGAGAAATGTCCAGGGAGGAGTGCGAGTACCGGTTGTCTATGACAATAGGAGGCAGTTATGGGAATGCGCCGAGTAATGTGGCTAAGCTTGCTACCTATTATGACGAATCTAAAAGTAAGTCTGGGAATCGGATAACCCACCGGCTTTGGGTCTATGCGCCGGGAATTGGTACTAAAACTGGCAAAGCTGATTCACTAGTTGGATCGATTTCAGGAATGGGTGAGACGGGTATAGTCAGCCAGGTTCGCGAGGCCTTTGCCGATGCTGCGAACCGAATTAGTGGGCTGGGGCTTACTGGACGGATCAGGGTTTTGAAGATTGATTTGTTCGGATTCAGTCGCGGAGCTGCATCCGCGCGGCATGCCGTATACGAAATAAATCAGGGGCAGGGTGGGGCGCTGGGTGAGGCATTTCGAAAAGAGGGTCTTGATTGGCCTCAAGACACAAAAGTTCGCTTTGTTGGGCTATTCGATACGGTTGCGGCTATCGTGAATCCGCTATTGCTGGATCTCGCGCCCGGCAATAACCGGAATGAACCCGTAAAGGTCGCCCTCGACCCAGCACATATTGATCGCGCTGTGCATATTGTTGCAGCCGATGAAATCCGGAAAAACTTCGCTCTGAATAGCCTGCGTAACGGTGATGGGAGTCTTGCTGAGTCGTTCCGCGAGATAGTGTTACCTGGTGTGCATTCCGATATCGGAGGAGGCTATCCAGACGTGCAGCGCGAGGATGTCCTCCTGACCCCATACCATTTGGTTCCAGTCAATCGGCATCGTTGGCCGGAACGGACTATACAGTGGGATAATCTGGAAGAGATCAAGTCGAAAGTTGCCTCAGAAGGCTGGGTTAGTGAGCGTGGTTTGTCAGGTCAATCATTCCAACGGTATGACACAGCGAGCACTGGGTTTCGCTCGGAGGCGGAGCCTTACTTGGGCATCTATAAAAAAGTTTCCTCCCATCCGACGCCTGACGGTCGAGTTGAGTTGGCATTGCGAATGGTTCGTCAGGTTCGGGGTGAATATTCCCGTGTCGCCTTAAAAGTAATGTACGAACTGGCCAAGGAAGCCGGTGTTCCATTCGGCGATATCAACGGTAGTGATAGTGCAAGATTACCAGAGGATTTGGAGCCAATTGCCGAAACCATTCTTGATCAGGTTACCTCCGGTTCTGATAAACCTTCGTTAGGCACAGATCAGCGTGCATTGATTCGTCAGCGATTTACTCACTACTCAGCGAACTATAACCCCTTTCGAACAATGACGAAGGGCCTCGTAGCGACTATCCGTCTCGGGCGACACTTCAGCCCAAATGCGCCGGCAGAGTCGGGAAAGCGAACCATCCATCCCAACAATTAAGAGGCATCCGTGATGTGTAGATTGCTAAGTATTGCATTAATGCTCGCACTAGCCTTTGCTATTGCCGGCTGCTCCACTTGGACGAAAGATGAGCCTCCTTTATACGTCGGTGTCTCAGCACCTGAGCAATACCAGGTGCGGGTCGTGCATATGCAATTGGAAAAACCTGGCGAGAGGAGCTGGTGGTTCCCTGTTGGTACAGTTTCTTGTTGCTGGATTGGGGAGTTCGGTCCTCGCCGCGTTGGAGGCGGGAAGATGAATCCCTTTCCCAGTCTGATCGCCCTTCATTGGTTTTCATTTGCAGAGCAAAAGTTTTATTTTTCGTTGATTCGTGTTCCGGAAGGTCTTCAAAACAAGATGCGCCAGCCAGCCAAACACTCATACGCGGATGGAACAACTGGCATGAAGCCCCGGAGTTCTCTGGTGTTGGGATTAGCCCCCGGTGGCCAGGTCGTCATGTGGATGATGAGCCAGCGAAGTAACGCGGTGGAGGTAATGCGTGTATCTGCCACTGAAGTCGAGGGTGACCCCGACGATTTTGCCAGCGCGACGGCAGCCTATCTGGAGGAGCATGGGGAGTACCTGCAACAGCATGGCCTGCAACTGAATACGTGGTAGGCAGGTGGTGAGGTCAGCGGGCGCACCCATTTGAGCACAGCCCGCTGCTTCACCTTTGCTCGTTTCAGGCGCGCAACTCCCGCGCCGCCGCCACCATAGTCTCCAGCGCGGGCGTCACTTCTTCCCACTTCCGGGTTTTCAGGCCGCAGTCGGGGTTGATCCAGAGCCGTTCCGCGGGGATACGTTCAGCGGCCAGGGTCATTAGGTTGATGATGTGGGCTTTGTCCGGAATGTTTGGCGAATGAATGTCGTACACGCCAGGGCCAATATCGTTCGGATACTCGAAGTTCCTGAAAGCATCCAGCAGCTCCATGTCGGACCTCGATGTCTCAATGGTAATCACATCGGCGTCCATGCGGGCGATGGCCTCGATGATGTCGTTGAATTCCGAATAGCACATATGGGTGTGGATCTGGGTGCTGTCGGCCACGCCATTGGCCGCGATGCGGAAGCTGTTGATCGCCCAGTCGAGGTAGTTTGCCCAGTCGGACTGGCGCAGCGGTAGCCCTTCTCGCAAGGCGGCTTCGTCAATCTGGATAATATTTACGCCGGCCTTCTCCAGATCCTGTACTTCCTCCCGAATGGCCAGTGCCAGTTGCAGGCAGGAATCCTTGCGGGGCTGATCGTCGCGCACGAACGACCAGTTCAGAATCGTGACCGGGCCCGTCAACATACCTTTGACCGGCTTGTCGGTGAGTGACTGGGCGTGGCGGGTCCATTCCACGGTCATCGCGTTGGGGCGGTGAATATCGCCGAACAGAATCGGAGGTTTTACGCAGCGGGAGCCGTAAGACTGCACCCAACCGAAACGGGTGAAGGTGTAACCGTCCAGCTGCTCGCCAAAGTACTCCACCATGTCGTTACGTTCAGGCTCGCCGTGCACCAGCACATCCAGGCCGAGCTGTTCCTGCTCTTTTATGCAGTGGGCGATCTCGGCCTGCATTTGTTCGGTGTAGGCTTTTGCCGACAACTCGCCTTTGCGGTATTTCAGCCGTGCCTGGCGGATTTCCCGGGTTTGTGGGAAGGAGCCGATGGTCGTTGTCGGGAACGCCGGTAGCTTCAGAGCCTGTCGCTGGGTTGCAATCCTGTCTGAATAACCACTCTGGCGACGACCCAGCTCCGGCGTAATGGCCGCGGCGGCCTTACGAACCTCCGGATTGGTTACCCTGTTCGAGTTTCGGCGGCTCTGGAGGGCTTGCTGATTGCCCGTCAGTTCGGTTCGGACGCTGTCGCGCCCCTCGTTCAGTGCCCGGGCCAGAATATGCACCTCATGCAGTTTCTGAACGGCAAAGGCCAGCCAGCTCCGGATGTCGATATCGAGTTCTGTTTCCCGCTGTAAATCCACCGGCACGTGCAGCAAAGAACAGGAAGGTGCGAGCCATAGCCGTTCTTCGAGCTTTTCATTCAGCGGCTCAAGCCGGTCCAGCAGGTCGAGCAAATCCGATTTCCAGATATTACGGCCGTTCACAACACCCAGAGAAAGCACCTTGTGGCTGGGCAGCCAGTCTGCCACCCGGCTGACTTCCGCCGGAGCACTGACGGCATCAATGTGAAGGCCCGCCACCGGTAACTCGCAGGCCAGTTGCAGGTTGTCCCGAAGCTCCCCGAAATAGGTGGCCAGCAGCAGCTTGGGGCGATTGGCTTTGAGTTGGTGATAGGCAAGGTTGAACGCGTAACGCCAGTTTGCATCCAGGTCTGTCACCAGGGCGGGCTCATCTATCTGCACCCAGTCTGCGCCGGCATCGGCGAGCGCTTCCAGCAATTGGGAGTAAACTGGCAACAGCCGCTCCAGCAAATCCAGCCGGTTGCTGCCATCCGATGTCTTGCCCAGCCAAAGGTAGGTAACCGGCCCGATCAACACGGGCTTGGCGTTAACGCCGTGTTCGCGAGCTTCGGCCAGCTGAGACAACAGTCGCTCGGAATTCAGCTCGAAACGGGTGTCTGCCGACAACTCAGGCACAATGTAATGATAATTGGTGTCGAACCACTTGGTCATTTCGCCGGCTGCCGTGGCGCAGCAGGGGCTATCACTGGCACCGCGGCCACGCGCTGCCCGGAAATAGGCGTCCAGCGCTGAACCGTCTTTATCGGTGGCCCGGGCGGGCAGGTTGCCAACCGTCACCGACATATCCAATACCTGGTCGTACAGGGAAAAATCGCCCACCGGGGCAAAGTCCAGCTCCGCCTGCTGCTGCCAGTGGCGCCGGCGAAGGTCTGCGGCCGTGATCTCCAGCTCGTCTGCGGTCAGGCGGCCGCCCCAGTAGTTCTCCAGTGCAAACTTCAGCTCCCGCTGGCTGCCAATGCGCGGAAAGCCCAGATTGTGAGTGATTGCCATGATCGAATCCTTGAAATGCTATGTGTGAAGTCAGGGCTCAGATTAGATCGATGCAGGTATGAATAAAAATGGTATTATTTCAATAAACCATGAGCAGAATTCACAGGCGTTATGATAGATCGACATCATCTCGAGATTCTCAGGGCGGTCGAGCGTCACGGTTCGTTAACCGCGGCCGCCGAACAATTGCACCTTACCCAGTCGGCGTTGTCCCATTCCGTGCGTAAGCTGGAACAGCAGCTGGGCACGCCGGTCTGGTTGCGTGAGGGGCGTCAGCTGCGCTTTACCCAGGCGGGCCAGCAGTTGCTGGCGCTGGCCTCCCGGTTGTTGCCGCAATTCGAGCACGCCGAGTTGCAGATCCGCCAGATTGCCCGCGGCCAGCGTGGCAGTCTGCGTGTGGGTATGGAATGCCACCCCTGCTACCAGTGGCTTTTGAAAGTGGTTGGCCCCTACCTGCAGCAATGGCCGGATGTGGATGTGGATGTGAAGCAGGAATTTCAGTTTGGCGGCATGGGGGCCTTGTTCGGTCACGACATCGACCTGCTGGTAACGCCGGACCCGCTGCACAAGCCCGGTGTGCATTTCGAGCCGGTATTCGATTATGAGCAGGTGTTGGTGGTTCCTGAAAACCACCGGCTGGCGGGGCAGGCCTGGGCAGAACCGCACCAGCTCGAAAAAGAAACTCTGATTACCTACCCGGTTGCGGTGGAGCGTCTGGATATTTTCACCCGGTTTTTCCTGCCCGCCCACACAGCCCCGGCCAGACACAAGACCATCGAAACCACGGATATCATGTTGCAGATGGTGGCTGCGGGGCGGGGGGTGAGTGCGCTACCGCGCTGGCTGGTGGATGAATATGCCCGGACGATGCCCATCCGTTCCCTGAAGCTGGGGAAGCAGGGGATGCCCAAACAGATTTTTCTCGGCTTCCGCGAGCGTGATGAAGCGGTGAATTACCTGAACGCGTTCGTGAAGCTGGCCCGCGGTATTCGCTGGAACTAAGCTCTTCGGTTAAACTGCGCGAAAAAATGGAACAGGACACACAAACATGAGCGAAATCCCTGCAGACCTGAAATACATAGAAACCCACCAGTGGGTGCGCGTAGACGCGGACGGCACGGCCACCGTGGGCATCACTGACTTCGCCCAGGCGCAATTGGGCGATGTGGTTTACATTGGCACGCCGGAACAGGGCGCAACCGTCAACGGCGGCGAGGAAGCCGGCGTTGCGGAGTCTGTGAAATCCGCGTCAGACGTATTCAGCCCGGTGACCGGTGAAGTTATCGAGATCAATGAAAAGCTCGAAGACGAGCCGGAAATTGTCAATGACGATCCATACGGCGATGGCTGGATGTTCAAAGTTAAATTGGCAGACGAAGGCGAGCTGAAAGGCTTGATGGACGCAACCGCCTACGCCGAGCACGTGGCCGCCGAGGAATAGTCATTTATGGATTTTCCCGTTCTCTACCTGCGCAAGGGCGCAGAGCGACGCCTTCGGGCAGGGCATTTGTGGGTCTACAGCAATGAGGTAGACACAGGGCGCAGTCCGTTGCCCGGGTTCGAGCCGGGAGCCCAGGTCCAGGTTCGGGCCTCGAACGACAAGCCACTGGGCATTGCCTTCGTCAATCCCCACGCCCTGATCTGCGCCCGGCTGGTCAGCCGGGATGCCAGCCACGGCATGACCCCGAAGCGACTGACCGATCGCATGGAGGCGGCATTAAGCCTCAGGGAACGGCTGTTTGATAAACCCTTTTACCGGTGGGTGTTTGGCGACAGTGACGGCTTGTCTGGCCTGGTGGTCGACCGGTTTGATGATGTGGTGGTGGTCCAGATTTCCACCGCCGGCATGGAGCAGATGAAAGACGCCATCGTTCGCGCAGTGCAAAGGCTGGCTCACCCCCGCACCATTGTGCTCAAAAACGACGGAAAGATGCGCAAGGTGGAAGGCCTGGGCTCCTACGTGGAATTCGCCCACGGGCCGGAATCAGAGACGGTGCTGGTGGAAGAGAACGGTGCCCGCTTTGAAGTGCCGCTGGCCGGCGGCCAGAAAACCGGATGGTTCTACGATCATCGAATGAACCGCCAGCGCCTGCAGGCTTATGCCCCGGGCAAGAAAGTGCTGGATGTGTTCAGTTACGTGGGCGGATGGGGCATTCAGGCAGCCTGCGCCGGCGCGGCCCAGGTCACCTGCGTGGATGCATCGTCATCTGCGGTGGATGCCGTCCACCGCAATGCCGCGCTGAACGGCCTGGATAATGTCGATACCCTTGAAGGCGATGCCTTTGACGCCCTGAAAGCGCTGGCCGACGAGAAAGAAAAATTCGATATCGTGGTGCTCGACCCGCCAGCCCTGATTCCCCGCCGCCGGGATCAGAAGGCCGGTGAGCAGGCCTACGCCCGCCTGAACCAGCTTGGGCTGCGCCTGCTTGAGCGCGACGGGCTGCTGGTTTCGGCCTCCTGTTCCATGCACTTGTCCCAGGAAAAGCTGATCGACATCATTCGCGGCAGCGGCCGCAAGATCGACCGGTTTGTGCAGTTGCTGGAGCAGGGCCATCAGGCGCCGGACCACCCGATTGTGCCCGGCATTCCCGAGACCGATTACATTAAATCCTGCTTTGTCCGGTCGCTGACGGGCTTTCTGTAATCAGTCCCGCAGCGACATAACGGCCCAGCCGTTCTCTATCGCCCGCTGCTCCAGGGTTGGGTCCGGGTCAACCGCCACCGGGTTGTCCACCTTGCGCAGCAGCGGCAAATCGTTGTGGGAATCGCTGTAGAACCAGGCGCCATCCAGGGTTTCGCCGTGCGCTGCCAGCCAGTCGTTCAGCCGCTTCACCTTGCCTTCCTGGAAGCTGGGTGTGCCGGCTACCTCACCGGTAAACTTGCCGTTAACCAGTTCCGGCTCGGTGGCAATCAGGTGCTCCACACCCAGTAATTCCGCGATGGGCTCGGTAATAAAACGGTTGGTGGCGGTAATAATCATCAGGGTATGGCCTTGCTCCCGATGGTCGGCAAGCAGTTTGATGGCCTTGTCCTGCATCATCGGTTGCACTCTTTTGGCCATGAACGCCTGTCGCCAGGCCTCCAGTTCGTCCATGTTGTGGCGGGTGAGCGGCGCCAGAACAAAGCGCTGGTAGTGGAAAACGTCCAACTCGCCGTTCAGGTATTCCTCATAGAAGCGGTCGTTGGCCCGCTTGTACTCGTCGGCGTCCACCATGCCTTCTTCCACCAGGAACTCGCCCCAGGCGTGGTCGCTGTCGCCGGCCAGCAGCGTGTTGTCCAAATCAAAAATTGCGAGCGTCAAGCCTTTCTCCTTCCATCTGTTCAGGCCGTTTGGCAAAGCCGCCAGTCTACCACGGTACGCCGGCAACGCGTCGCCAACACGGCGGTTTGCCCAAGCCTTGGGTTTCTGTAAGAATGAGAGCAACTTGGACAATTCTCGCCGGTTAAAATATAACCGGCGACCGACTACTGTGAGGACTGTGCCGTGATTGACTCAGACGGTTTCAGACCCAACGTCGGAATCATTCTGGCCAACCACAGAGGAGAGGTTCTCTGGGCAAGGCGAATAGGGCAGAACTCCTGGCAGTTTCCTCAGGGGGGGATCAAGCACCATGAAACCCCCGAGGATGCGCTTTACCGGGAGCTTGGAGAGGAAATCGGCCTGGGCGCCGGTGATGTAGACATCATCAGTTGCACCCGGGGCTGGCTGCGTTACCGGCTTCCGAGGAGGATGGTACGCCATAACTCGCACCCCGTCTGCGTGGGGCAAAAACAGAAATGGTTCCTGCTGAGGATGTTATCGCCAGACGCGCACGTACGCGTGGATGGCACGGATTCACCGGAATTCGATGGTTGGCAGTGGGTAAGCTACTGGTACCCGTTGGGGCAGGTGGTTTCATTCAAGAGAGAAGTATACAGGCGCGCGTTGAGGGAACTGGCCCCGAGACTGTTTCATAACATGGAGCAGCAGAGAGCCGAGATGTCCCGACGCTCGAAGGAATATCAGAAATGACGGACTGATTCCATGCTCAGCATCCTGCGAAGTATAGTACAAGAGGTAAACGGCGCCCGCGATCTGCAGGAGGCGCTGGGCATCATTGTATCGCGGGTGCAAAATGCCATGAACACGGAGGTCTGCTCCGTTTACCTGTTGGACCCCGCATCCAACCGCTACATCCTCATGGCCACCGAAGGCCTGTACAAAGATTCGGTGGGTCAGGTCAGCCTGGCCTATTCCGAAGGCCTCGTCGGCCTGGTGGGATCCCGGGAGGAGCCCATCAATCTTGAGGATGCCCCCTCTCATCCCCGCTATCGCTATTTTCCGGAGACCGGTGAAGAGCGGTTCCGCTCCTTCCTGGGTGTGCCGATTATCCACCATCGCCGGGTTCTGGGCGTGCTCGTGGTGCAGCAGCGAGAGAGCTCCCGCTGCTTCGACGAGGGTGAAGAAGCCTTTCTGGTCACCGTGTCGGCGCAACTCGCCGGGGTTATTGCTCACAGCGAGGCAACCGGCGTTATCAGTGGCTTGTCGCTGACTGGCGAAGAAACGCGCGACATCAGTTTCAGCGGTGTGCCCGGTGCCCCCGGTGTGGCCATTGGCACCGGAGTCGCGGTTTTTCCGGCGGCCGATCTCGATCTGGTGCCGGAAAAACCCACCGACGATGTCGACCAGGAGCTTGCCCTGTTCGATTCGGCGGTATCCGCTGTCCGCCAGGATATAGAGCGGGTGGCCAATCGCCTGGCCTCACAGCTCCGGCCCGAAGAGCAGGCGCTGTTCGATGTGTACCTGCGGATGCTCGGTGACGAGGCCCTGCCGGGCGAGGTCGCCAACCGGATACGCGAAGGCATTTGTGCCCAGGGGGCTCTCAAGCAGGTGGTTCAGCAGTATGTCCGTCATTTTGAAATGATGGATGATCTCTACCTGCAGGAACGGGCCGTCGATATTCGCGATCTGGGGCGGCGGCTGCTCTCGCACCTGCAGGAAGGTGAGCAAAAGCATCTGGAATACCCCGAGCGGACGGTCCTGGTCAGTGAAGAGCTGACGCCGGCCATGCTTGGTGAAGTGCCCAAAGGGCAGCTGGTCGGCCTGGTGTCTGTTAAAGGCTCCAGCAACTCCCACGTGGCCATTCTGGCGCGAGCCATGGGTGTGCCCACGGTGATGGGGCTGATCGATATCCCGGTTAATCAGCTGGACGGCCGCGAGCTGATCGTTGACGGCTTTGAGGGGCAGATTTTTGCCTCGCCATCGTCGGATTTGCGAGCCTTCTTTCAGGCCATTTGCGACGAAGAAAACGAGCTGATTCGCGGTATGGAAGTCCTGCGGGACAAGCCCTGCGAGACCACCGATGGCCACCGCGTGTCGCTGCTGGTGAACACCGGTCTGATGACCGATGTTGTGCGCTCGCTGTCCCATGGGGCCGAGGGTATCGGGCTGTACCGCACCGAAGTGCCATTCATGATCAAAGACCGCTTCCCCTCCGAACAAGAGCAGCGGGAATATTACCGGGAACAGCTCGAGGCCTTTGCCCCGAATCCGGTGACCATGAGAACGCTGGATATCGGCGGTGATAAAGCCCTGACTTATTTTCCCATTCAGGAAGAAAACCCCTTTCTGGGCTGGCGCGGCATCCGGGTGACGCTGGATCATCCCGAGATTTTTCTGGTTCAGGTCCGGGCCATGCTCAAGGCCAGTGAGGGGCTGAATAATCTGCAAATCATGTTGCCCATGATCAGCAACATCTCGGAAGTCGAGGAATCCCTGCACCTGATTTATCGGGTGTACCACGAAGTCCGGGAAGAAGGTTACGACATTCATATGCCCAAAGTGGGCGTTATGGTGGAAATTCCGGCGGCGGTCTACCAGATTCGCGAACTGGCGGAACGCGTGGACTTTCTGTCGGTGGGGTCGAACGATCTTACCCAATACCTGCTGGCGGTGGATCGCAACAACCCGCGGGTTGCGCAGCTTTACCATTCCTACCATCCCGCCGTGCTGCAAGCGCTGGTGCGAGTGGCCCAGGATGCGCACTCCGTGGGGAAACCGGTGGGCATCTGCGGTGAGTTGGCCGGCGACCCGGGGGGCGCGCTGTTGCTGATGGCCATGGGTTACGACTCGCTCTCGATGAACGCGGCGAGCCTGCCGAAAGTAAAATCGGTGATCCGCAGTGTCGATCGGGAGTGGGCCATTCAGCTGTTGGAAGATGTGTTGCTGCTGGATTCGCCCCACGTAATCAAAAGCTGCGTAGACCTGGCCCTGCGTAATGCCGGGTTCGGCCGGTATTTGCGCCCGGGGCGCACCTCGACGGCGGCACTGGCGGAGCAGGCCGTTTCCTGAGCGTAGCGGGGTTATAGTGTGCTTACTCTAAAATCCGTTGCTACAGTGCAGGACAACTGAAATCCTGCAGCGGTATCCGATAAGGACAGTGAATGAAAACAGCGACCGAGCTCAAACCAGCACCAAGAATCGGCCTAGCCCTGGGTGGCGGTGGTCCTCTGGGCGGTATTTATGAGATCGGCGCCCTGCGGGCCCTGGATGAAGCCCTGGACGGGCTGGATTTCAACAACATCAACGTGTACGTGGGGGTTAACGCCGGTTCGTTTGTGGCCGCTAACCTCGCCAACCAGATGACCACGGCCCAGCTCTGCCGGATTTTCGTGCGTAACGAGGCCGAGGTACACCCGTTCCATCCGGAAGTGTTCTACCGGCCCGCTGTACGGGAAATCGGCCGCCGTCTCCTGGCGGTGCCAGGGCTGCTGTCCACGGCTGTCAGCCGGTTTGTGAACAACCCTTACGATCAAAGCCTGCTGGAAGCCATGACCATCCTGGCGCAGGCAGCGCCGGCGGGCCTGTTCGACAACGAAGGCCTGCACGATTACCTTCGGCGCGCCTTCACCATGCTGGGCCGTACCAACGACTTTCGCCAGCTCAGGCGCAGCCTGTATATCGTCGCGGCGGATGTTGAAAGCACCGAGGCGGTGTGTTTCGGCGCCCCGGGCTACGATCATGTGCCCATCTCCCGGGCCGTGCAGGCCAGTATGTCCTCGCCCGGGTTGTATGTACCGGTCGAGATCGACGGCCGCTACTACGTGGACGGCACCCTGAGAAAAGGCCTTCATGCCTCCGTTGCCTTCGAAGACGGCGCAGACCTGGTGCTGGCGGTTAATCCCCAGGTGCCCATCGACGCCAGTGCGGCCGTGCGCGCGGGCTCCATGAAGCCCGGAGAGTTGAGCCACGCCGGAATGCCCAATCTGTTGTCCCAGATGTTCCGCACCATGGTCTATTCCCGTATGCAATCGGGCATTGGCCAGTACGCCCGGGATTATCCGGACAAAGACATACTGCTGTTCGAACCCACCCGGGACGACGCCAAGCTGTTCTTCTCCAACGTGTTCAGCTTCCAGAGCCGGCGCATGGTGTGTGAACACGCCTACCAGATGACCCGCCGCGATCTGCTCAACCGGGCCGACGAACTGGAACCCCGGTTGCGCAAATACGGCATCACGCTGCGCCGGGACCGCCTGGAAGACGAACAGCGAACCATCAGCACCAGCCTGTACGGGGAAATGCTGCCGCTGTACGTGGCCAAGGGGCGGAAACAGAAACGCACGGAAAAGAGCCGCATTGCCTCCGGCCTGGACACTGTCACCCATCTGTTTTCAAAGGCCGAATAAGCCCGGCGAGTGGCGAGAGGTCGGTGAGGAGTGAAGAGTGAAGAGCGGGGCGCAAAAAAGCCGGAGGTGCCTGTAGCGCCTCCGGCTTTTTTGATGGTGGCGGTTGCCGGTTAATCAGAGAATGTAACGGCTCAGATCCTCGTCTTCCGACAGTTCGCCCAGTTTCTCGTCAACGTAGGCGGCGGTTACCTCAAAGCTGTCGGTAACGCTGTCGCCGGCGTCGTAAGAGAGGCTTTCAAGCAAGCGCTCCAGAACCGTATGCAGCCGGCGTGCACCGATATTCTCTGTGGTCTCGTTGACCTTCCAGGCCACTTGGGCGATGCGGTCGATGGCGTCCTCGCTGAAGTTCAGCGTTACGCCCTCGGTGTTCATCAGCGCTTCGTACTGCTGCACCAGCGAGGCATCCGGCTCGGTCAGAATCCGCTTGAAGTCGTTCGGGCTCAGGGCCTGAAGTTCAACCCTGATCGGCAGGCGACCCTGCAGTTCCGGAATCAGGTCCGACGGCTTCGACAGGTGGAAGGCCCCGGAGGCAATGAACAGAATGTGGTCCGTACGGATAGAGCCGTATTTCGTGCTCACGGTGCTGCCTTCAATCAGAGGCAGCAGATCGCGCTGAACGCCCTCGCGGGAGACATCCGAGGAGGTGTTCTCCGAGCGCTTGGCCACTTTGTCGATCTCGTCAATGAAAACAATGCCGTTTTGCTCCACCGCCCGAATGGCCTTCTGCTTGATTTCCTCTTCATTCACCAGCTTGGCGGCTTCCTCGTCCTTCACCTGTTTCAGGGCGTCGGCGACTTTCATCTTGCGAGTCTTGCGCTTGTCTGAAGACAGGTTGGAGAACATATTCTGCAGCTGAGACGTCATCTCCTCCATGCCCGGAGGCGCCATAATCTCTACGCCGGCACCACTGCTGCGCAGGTCAATCTCGATTTCCTTGTCGTTCAGCTCGCCTTCCCGCAGTTTTTTGCGGAACAGCTGGCGTGTGGAAGAGTCGGTATCGGTGCGCTGGCTGTCTTCGTTGAAATCCCGCGGCGGTGGCAGCAGGGCGTCCAGAATGCGCTCTTCGGCGGCATCCAGGGCGCTGTGTTCATGCTGCTTCATTTCGCTTTCACGCAGCATTTTCACAGCCATATCCGCCAGATCACGGATGATGGATTCCACATCCCGGCCAACGTAACCCACCTCGGTAAACTTGGTGGCTTCAATCTTCAGGAACGGGGCATCGGCCAGTTTCGCCAGCCGGCGGGCGATTTCGGTTTTACCCACCCCGGTGGGGCCGATCATCAGGATATTCTTGGGGGTAATCTCATCCCGCAGGCTGCTGTCTAGCTGCATACGGCGCCAGCGGTTGCGCAGAGCGATGGCGACGGCGCGTTTGGCTTCTTCCTGGCCCACGATGTGTTTGTTCAGTTCGTGGACAATCTCTCGGGGAGTCATTGCAGACATGGTCGCTCCGGTCGTCAGTCTTTAACAGGTAGCACTTCCAGAGTGCGGTTCTGATTCGTGTAAATGCAGATGTCGCCGGCAATCTCGAGGGCTTTTTCGGCGATGTCGTGGGCGCTCAGGTCGGTGTTTTCCAGCAGGGCGCGGGCGGCGGCCTGGGCAAAAGGCCCACCGGAGCCAATGGCAATCAGGCCCTGTTCCGGCTCGATCACATCGCCGTTACCGGTGATGATCAGAGACGCGGTTTTATCGGCAACGGCCAGCAACGCCTCCAGTTTTCGCAGGGCGCGGTCGGTACGCCAGTCTTTGGCCAGTTCCACGGCGGCCCGGGTAAGATTGCCGTGGTGCTTCTCAAGCTGGGCCTCAAATCGCTCGAACAGCGTAAACGCATCGGCGGTGCCGCCGGCAAACCCGGCAATCACCTGGCCGTTGTAAAGCCGGCGTACCTTGCGGGCGTTGCCTTTCATCACGGTATTGCCCAGGGAAACCTGGCCGTCGCCACCCAGGGCGACTTCATTTTCCCGGCGTACGGAAACTATCGTGGTCATTGGGGCTCCAGTTGCCTGTATGAATTTGTATTTTGGCTTTATGGAGGCGCGGGGCGGGATTTCAAGAGCGAGGGGCGGTTACCCCTCTTTGGGAATCTTGCGGACCAGAGGCTGGATGTTGATCGACACCAGCTTGTCGACCGCCGAGTTCATCTGGCTGCGTGATGTGAACGGGCCAACATTCACCCGGTACCAGACACTGCCGCTGTCCAGGTCAATGCGCTGAACGTGCGCTCTCAGGCCCTGGAATGCAATCTGCGCCCGCTGGCGCTCGGCGTCCTGCTGGTTCCGGAAGGAGCCGGACTGCACCACGTAATCGAATTCTTTGGCGGCGGGCCCCGGCGTGTACTCGTCTACCTGCGGCGGTACCACTTCCGATTCCGGCAGCATCTCATAGAACCGGAACTTTTGTTCTCTCGATTCCGGCTTTTGTTTGGCTGTGTTGGCGGGCGTTTTTTCGGTCTGCACCGGAGGCTGTTGCTGCACGGGCGCTTGCCCGGCGGTGTCCGGGCTGCCCGGCAGGGTGTTCAGGTAGACAATAAAGCCAATGAAGCCGCCAACAGCGGCCAGCGACAGAAGGGTTTTCATAGACAACGCGCCATGCTCCGAGTGCGCAGCGGCACTCTTTCCGGGTTTGGGAGACTTCGAGGGTGTCGGGGATTTCCGGGGCCTGGCTGCCGGTTTACTGGCAGCGGCCCCTTTCCCTGACGGGCGATCCTTCCGGGCGTAATCTCTGGCCATGGCCTGATTACATCTCCTCTGGGGCGCTGACGCCCAGCAAATCCAGGCCGTTGGCAATCACCTGGCGCACCGCCAGGTACAGGCTTACCCGGGCATCCCGCAGGGCGGTATCGTCAATCAATACCTTGTGGGCGTTGTAGTAGGTGTGGAACTGGCCGGCCAGCTCACGCAGGTAATGGGTGAGGTGGTGCGGCTCGCGCTGGGCGGCGGAGTTGGCAATCAATTCCGGATATTTGGCCAGCTGGTTCGCCAGTTCTTTCTCTTCGTCCAGCGTCAGCAGGCTCAGATCGCCCACGCACTCGTTCAGGCCACGCTGTACGCCCTCGGCGGCCAGTTTGCGCAACACGCTGCAAATCCGGGCATGGGCATACTGGATGTAATACACCGGGTTCTCGTTGGTCTGGGAGCGCGCCAGATCAATGTCGAAGGTCAGCTGGGAATCCACGCGCCGCGCTGCCAGGAAGAACCGCGTGGCATCGCGGCCCACTTCGTCGATCAGGTCCCGTACGGTCACGTAGCTGCCGGCGCGCTTGGAGATTTTTACCTCCTGGCCGGAGCGGGTCACCATCACCATCTGATGCAGCACGTAATCCGGCCAGCCCCGGGGAATATCGGCTTGCAGGGCCTGCAGGCCGGCACGCACCCGGGTAACCGTGGAATGGTGATCGGCACCTTGCTCGTTAATCACGGTGGTGAAACCGCGCTGCCACTTGTCCAGGTGGTAAGCCACATCCGGCAGGAAGTAGGTGTAACCGCCGTCTTTTTTGCGCATCACGCGGTCTTTGTCGTCGCCGAACTCGGTGGTTTTCAGCCACATGGCGCCGTCGTGTTCGTAGGTGTAGCCGTTGGCTTTCAGGCGCTCTACCGTAGCTTCCACCTTGCCGTCCTGGTACAGGGAGGATTCCAGGAAGTACACATCAAACTGAACGCCAAAGGCTTTCAGGTCCAGATCCTGCTCGCGGCGCAGGTAGGCCACGGCGAATTCGCGGATGGCCTCGCGGTCTTCCGGGTCTGCCTTGGCGGTGACTTCCCGGTCATCGGCAATCACGGTTTCACCGGCCAGGTAGGCGTTGGCGACATCGACAATGTAATCGCCCCGATAGCCGTCTTCCGGCCAGCTGTCGTCTTCCGGTGTCAGGCCCTTAACCCGGGACTGAACCGACAGCGCCAGATTGTTGATCTGGGCACCGGCGTCGTTGTAGTAAAACTCACGGGTAACATCGTAACCGTTAGCTTCCAGCAGGCGGCACAGGCAGTCGCCAATGGCCGCGCCCCGGCCGTGGCCTACGTGCAGCGGGCCGGTGGGGTTGGCCGAAACAAACTCCACCTGAACTTTTTCACCCTGGCCGGCGTTGTTGCGGCCGAACTGCGCGGCTTCATCCAGAATGGTATTCACAATGCTGAAGGCGCTGGCCGTGCTCATGAAAAAGTTGATAAAGCCGGGCCCGGCAATCTCCACCTTTTCCACCGCAGAACTCGCCGGCAACGCAGCCACCAGCGCTTCCGCCAGCTTGCGCGGCGGGCAACCGGCGGCTTTCGAGGCCACCAGGGCAATGTTGCAGGCGTAATCCCCGTGGGACTTGTCTTTGGTGTTGCCCACCTGAGGCGTGAAGTTCTGGTCTGCCGGCAGTGTGCCGTCAGACTGCAGGGCCGCCAGTGCGGACTGGAGAAGCTCGGATACGGTCTCTTTCATGCTGTCGAATGACTCGGTTTGCAGAAGAATGGGTGTCAGGGCAGGGCGCCCGTTGAAAATAGAAGGGGCGTATTATCGCGGAAAGTTGGTGTGTAAGCAAAAAGCCCGGCGCTGGGGCCGGGCTTTTTGTCTAAGTGTGAAACTTAGTTACAAACTTGAGTGTTGTAAGGGCTGGGTGAGCCTGGTGGAGATACACTTTCGTCAGCCAGGTCTTCCGCCAAGCATGGGAGAGTGAATTCACGAGAATTAGAGCTTGAGAAGCCCTCAACGTTAGATGTTGCTGTTAGTCGAACTCTTACCCAGGTGCACTGGTCTTTTGTGTATCTAATGTTGAATTCAACAGAACCACTGTCGTCCGTCACAACCGCAGTGGGAGCTGAAGCGGGGTTCGAAATTTCAGTGCCGTTTACTTCATCTGCATAGTTGGTTTGGCAGGTCTCTGTGGTTGAAGCAACCCACTTGTCGTCAACGTACGTGTACGATCCTTTACTGAACTCGAGCGGAAGCACGCTAAGTTGGACAGATTGGTTGGTGCTTGGGTTGCCGTTCGCATCACTAACCAGCACACTCCATGGCATATCGTAGATTGTTTCGGTTGGCGCAGCGATCGTATTGCCGGTGCCCAAAAGAAGTGTCAAAGCGCGTCCGGCAACGGTCAACGAAATAGATTCAGATGCTGTCGTGGCGTCGCTGCGCGTAATTGTTGCTGTTACCAATACGCCATCTTTTTCGCTAATACTGCTTGTAGACCTATAAGTCGTAATGGCCCTGCCTTGGCTATCCGTTGTTACTGTTCCCGGGGAAACCTGACCGCCAGTGGCATCGGTTACGTTGAATGCGACCGTGGCATTTTTTACCAAATTTCCATTGATATCCCTGACGGTCGTGATGATGCTTGTCTCATCGTTGGTGGATATTTGGGTTTTGGTTGCTCGTACATTGAGGCTGTGCGGCTTGGATGAGACAAATTCAAAGGACTGGCTCGCTCTGATTTCACTGCCTTCAGAACTTTCAGCAGTTGCGGTGACCTCAGCGATGCCAACATCAGTGGAGCTGACTCCTACCGTTGCAACGCCTTGAGCATTTGTCGTGGCCGACGGAGAGGAGAGGGAGCCCCGAGTGGTAGAAAACTTAATTTCTTTGCCAACCACGGCGGAGCCATTTTGCGTCCAGGTAATTGAAATCTGCTTCGGAGTTGAGCCAATTTCAACTTCCTTTGTGCCTAGATCACCGAAGATAAAGCTATCAGCGGATACGTTTATTTGAAGCTCTGATGAGACCCGTGACTCTCCCTCAAAGGCTGCAACCGATAAGCTGTCAACGCCACCATTGTTTGCGGTCAGAGAGAATTGCACACGTCCCGATGAATCTGTGCTCAATGACCCTGCGGACACGGTGTTGTTTTGGCTAGAGATTTGTACCAACGCACCATCAATGCCTTGCCCTGAGGAGTCCAGCAGGCGAGCTTCGTAGCTCTCAGACGCCCCATTGCTTATAGCCGATGGCCCCGTCAGGTTTAAAACCGTTCCAGATACATCAACATTTACCGAGTTTGATACCGCGCCCACTGAGGCGGTTACTGATATCGTGCGGTTACGCTCGTCTCCAGGAGTCGACAATTCAGCGCTAGCCTGGCCTGAAGCCGATGTTGTTGGCTCCGTGACGATTAGAGATCCGTTATTTGATGCTTGGAATGAAACGTTAACATCTGGCGATAGCACACCATCAGAATCACGCACCAAGGCAGTGATATTGGCTTTATCTTGCCCTGCCGAGCCGATGCTTGGGGTGCTGGTGATTAGTTGGATTGACCCAATTTCTACACCCGGTGTGGGCGAGGTGCCGGTGTCTCCGCCGCCGTTGCCACCATTACCGCCGCCAGCCAAGGGTGTAGAGCTATCGTCACCCCCACAGGCCGCTAAAACAAAAGCCAGCGACAACGCTGACGCACGCGCAAGGAATTTCCCTGACATTTTTTCTCTCCAGTTTTCGTTTACAGCAAAAGCCTTTTCGCTGCGCATTCCCAGCACGAGAACCGCAACCTCAGGTTTTTATCCAGGTTTGTTGGTTAGATTGCTGAAAATCATAGCACAGTCAACAAAAACGAAATGCCTATGGATAGTGAAATCTGAAAAACTTTGTAACGAATTGCAGAACATGGGCTGTGTCACGTTCTGTGTGGGCTGTCTCAGCCGGTTTCCTGGGGGTCGACATCCACAATCCACTTGGTGCTGGCGGGCAGTTTGTTCTGGTCGAGGTATTGGCAAACGTGCGCGAGAATCCGGTTCAGTTGCCGCCGGCTGTCGCTGCACAGAATCAGTTGCGCCCGGTGCCGGTTTGCCTTACGGGCAATCATGGCAGGCAGTGGGCCCCAGGTTTCGGAGCCTTTGCTGGCGGTCATGGGCTTGATGGTGTCCAGTAACTGAAGGCTGGCCTGCATGGTGTCGGCTTCAGCACGAAGAATGGCCATGGCGCGGAAGGGCGGAAGCTCACCGGTCTGGCGTTCGGCCAGCAGCTGGTCGGCGAGCAGAGGGTAGTTGCCCTGGCAGAGCGCTTTGAGCAGCGGGTGGTCGCTGTGACAGGTCTGGATCAGTACTTTCCCGGGTTTGTCGCCCCGGCCCGCGCGGCCGCTGACCTGCAGTAAGGTTTGCACCATTTGCTCCGGCGCCCGGAAATCGACGCTGAACAGTCCGCCGTCGGCGTTGACCACTGCAGCCAGGGTGACGTTGGGGAAGTCGTGGCCCTTGGCCAGCATTTGCGTGCCTACAAGAATACAGGGTTCTCCGCTGTTCACTTTCGCCAGCAGGGCCTGGATGCTGCCCTTGCGCTGGGTGCTGTCCCGGTCTACCCGGACAATCGGTGTGTCGGGGAACTGATCTGCCAGGGTGTCTTCGGTGCGTTCGGTGCCCTGGCCCACGGGTTTGAAATTGTCGCTGCGGCATTTCGGGCAGGTGGGGCTGGCGGCCATCTGGAAGTCGCAGTGGTGGCAGCGCATGGCCCGGTCCCGGCGGTGGTAGGTCAGGCGGGTGTCGCAGCGCGGGCATTCTTCCATGTGGCCACAGTCAAAGCACATCATCACCGGAGCAAAGCCCCGGCGGTTTACAAATACCAGGGCCTGCTCGCCCCGTGCCAGTGCGTCGCGGATGGCGTTGAGTGTGGGGCGGGCAAGCCCGGCTTCCAGTGGCCGGCTGCGAATGTCGAGCAGCGCGAGCTCCGGGGGGCTGGCATTGCCGGCCCGTTGTTCCAGGCGGATCAGGTGGTACTTGCCCTGTTGGGCGTTATACCAGGATTCCAGCGACGGCGTTGCCGAGCCCAGGATGACCGGGCACTGGTTAAGGTGCGCCCGGTACACCGCCACATCGCGGCCGGAATAGCGGAAGCCCTCGCCCTGCTTATAAGAGCTGTCGTGCTCCTCGTCTACAATAATCGATCGCAAGTGGGTGAAGGGCAGTAGTACCGCTGAACGGGTGCCAATCAGGATAACCGGGTCGCCGTTGCGGATTCTCAGCCAGGTGGCCAGGCGCTCGCCATCGTTCAGGGCCGAATGCCAGGCGACAATCCGGCTGCCAAAGTACTTGCGGAAGCGGGCCAGGGTCTGGGGGGTCAGGTTGATTTCCGGTACCAGTACCAGGGCTTGCTGGTCTGGCTGCAGCTGTTGTTTCAGGTAATGCAGGTACAGTTCGGTTTTGCCGCTGCCGGTAATGCCGTAAAGCAGCGTGGCGCTGAAGCGGTTGGTGTCTGTGGGAAGGTCTTCAGCAGCCGTTTGCTGGGCACCTGAAAGCGTGGGGCCGGGGGCTGCCTGCCCCGTGTCGCCGGGGCTTTGGGGGTTGCCTTCAGTACGGCAGATCAATTCCTTGTCGGCCAGCCCTTTGATCTGCGGGCGGTTAAAGCCGGCTTTCACCAGTTCGCCGCTGGTGATTCCGGGGGCGCTCTGAATGGCGGCCAGCAGCGCTTTCTGGCGATGGGCGTTGGCGGGCAGGGCGGCGCCGGTGCTGGCGGCCCGCCAGTGCTCGTCCTGCTTTTGCTCTGAAGGGCGGCCACGGCGCAGTGCAGGTGGCAGGGCGGTGAACAGGCACTCGCCCAGCGGGTGCTGATAGTAGTCACTGGCCCAGCTGAGCAGGCGGAATGTGGTTTCGGGCAGGGCAGGCCAGGGTTCAAGGGCCGCGGTTATCGGTTTCAGGGTGATGCCGTCCGGCGGGTTCACGCCGGTTTCCACCACCAGGCCGGTCAGAACCTGGCGGCCAAACGGAACCTTTACCCGCTGCCCGGGATAGACGCTCAGGTGGTCCGGAATGCGGTAGTCAAAGAGCCGGCGGAGCGGGCGATTCAGAGCGATGCGGGCGGTCGGGGGCCGTGTCACGGTAACTGCGTATCCTGAAAGCGGGCGAAAGTAGGCCGGTTGCAAGGTGTCCGGTGTATTCCGGAAGGCCAAGAGGCTTGCCTGTGGCCGGGTTTGTCAGTAAGATTCGCGGTCTGTTTCTGGCCGGGCTTGATTGTGCACGGTCTTTTCAATTGATTCAAACATGCGGTGCCTGGCAAAACGTTGCTGATCAGGTAGCGGCATGACCGAAAGAGGTTCGCCATGAGAGAAGGTATTCACCCGAAGTACGAAGACGTCACCGCTACCTGTTCCTGCGGTAATGTCATCAAGACCCGTTCCACCATCGGTCACGATCTGCAGCTGGACGTATGCTCACAGTGCCACCCGTTCTACACCGGCAAGCAGAAGGTTATGGACACCGGTGGTCGTATCGACCGTTTCCAGAAGCGTTTCGGCAGCCGTATCGGTGCCAAGAAAGACTGATTCAGTCTCGGAACGTTGCACAAAAAAAGCGCCAGGTTGGCGCTTTTTTTGTGCGTGGATGGAAAATAAAACTGGCAATATACGCAAAATGCACTATTGACTGGTTACAAAATATTCGGGTTCGGCTTGTCGTTTCGGGTCGGGCGCGCCATAATGGCGCGCTCCGCTGACCAGGGTGTTGCTCTGGTACCGGTGGGATTTACCTTTAAACGTGACAAACGGAACAGTGGCAATGTCTCAAGATCTGAAAGAAGCAGCCCTTGAATATCACGCCAAACCGCGGCCGGGTAAGCTGAGTGTTGAAATCACCAAGCCTACCGCGACCTCCCGCGACCTTTCCCTGGCGTACAGCCCCGGGGTTGCCGAGCCGGTCCGCGAGATCGCGAAGGACCCCGAGAATGCATACAAATACACAGCCAAGGGTAATCTGGTTGCCGTCATCTCAGATGGCAGCGCTATCCTGGGCCTGGGTAATCTCGGCCCTCTGGCGAGCAAGCCGGTTATGGAAGGCAAAGGCGTACTGTTCAAGCGCTTTGCCGGCATTGATGTGTTCGATATCGAAGTGAATTCCGAGAGCCCGCAAGCGTTTATTGAAACGGTTGAGCGTATTGCTGATACCTTCGGTGGTATCAACCTTGAAGATATCAAGGCGCCGGAGTGCTTCGAAGTTGAGCGCGCGCTGATCGAAAAATGCAGCGTGCCCATCTTCCACGACGACCAGCACGGTACGGCGATTGTAACTGCCGCTGGTATGATCAATGCCCTTGAACTGCAGGGTAAGAAGATTGAAGAGGCCACCGTGGTGTGCCTGGGTGCCGGTGCAGCCGCCATTGCCTGCATGAAGCTGCTGATCAGCTGCGGTATGCGCTCTGAGAACATCTTCATGCTCGACCGTAAGGGTGTGATCCACTCTGGTCGTGATGATCTGAACCAGTACAAGGCGATGTTTGCCAACGACACCGATAAGCGCACGCTTGACGATGCCATCGACGGCGCAGACGTGTTCCTGGGTCTGTCCGGCCCGGATCTGCTGACTGGCGAGCAGTTGGCGAAGATGGCTCCGAACCCGGTGGTGTTTGCCTGTTCGAACCCGGATCCGGAAATCAGCCCTGAGGTGGCGCTGGCCACTCGCAAGGACCTGATCATGGCCACCGGCCGTTCCGATTACCCGAACCAGGTCAACAACGTGCTTGGCTTCCCGTTCATTTTCCGTGGCGCGCTGGACGTTCGTGCAACCGCCATCAACGAGGAAATGAAGGTCGCCGCGGTGAATGCTATCCGCGAACTGGCCAAAGAGCCGGTGCCGCAGGAAATCTGCGAGGCGTATGGTGTTAATTCGTTCGAGTTCGGCAAGGAGTACATTATTCCCAAGCCGATGGACGTCCGCCTGCTGGAAGTCGTTCCGGCTGCCGTGGCTCGTGCCGCAGTGGATTCCGGAGTAGCGCGTAATCCGTACCCCGCGCACTACCCGTTGAAGTCTATGGACGACATCATCTGATCGGGATGTAGTCTGGCTTCAAAAAAAACCGGCGGAGATCCCGCCGGTTTTTTTGTGTCTGAATATGGCTGCCCGGCCGGTCAGAAGATCTGCCGGGACAAATCCTCTCCTTCGCCGCTGTCGCCATTGCTGCCGTTGCTCTGAACTGCCAGCGGAGCCGGTGCATCTTCTTCTTTGAAGATTTCGAAGATGCCGTCCTCGCCGGGGCGGGCCCGCTCGCCGGTTTCCGGGTTGATCCGGATGTTCGCAATGCCGTTGGGCCTGGGCATATTGGCGGCTGGCTGCTCTTTCAGGGCGGCTTTCATGTAGTTGATCCAGATCGGCAGGGCGGTGCTTGAGCCATATTCCCCGCGGCCCAGAGGGGCGGGTTGATCGAAACCTACCCAAACGGTGGTGGCAATGTTGTGGTTGAAGCCTGCGAACCAGGTGTCTTTCTGTTCGTTGGTGGTGCCGGTTTTACCGGCAATGTCGGTTCGGTTGAGTGCCAGGGCGCGCCGGCCGGTTCCCCGGCGAACTACGTCTTTCATCATCGAGTGCATGATGTAGATGGAGCGCTCGTCGGCGAGTCTCGGCATGATGCGGGGTGCATCGGTTTTTGCCGGGGCTTTCGACGCGGGCAGTGTCATGCCGTCAATTGTGGGCGCCTGCTCCGGTTCGTTCCCGCCGTTGCCTGGCTGTGCGGCCAGTTCCTCACAGTTTTCGTCACAAAGGATCGTTCCGGGTGCCTGGTAGATGACGGTGCCGTCTGATTCTGTGATGCGGTTGATCAGATAGGGTTGAACGTCGTACCCGCCGTTGGCGATAACGGCGAAACCGCGCGCCAGCTCCATGGGGGTCAGCAGTCCGCTGCCGAGGGACAGCGACAGGTTGTTGGGCATATTCTCGGTTGGCAGTTTCAGTTGCTTCAGGTAGTCGAGCGTGGTGTTGATGCCAAGGTCTCTGAGCAGGCGGATAGACACCAGGTTGCGGGAGCGGTAAAGCCCTTTGCGCAGCGTGGTCGGGCCATAGAACTGGCCGGAGGAGTTCTGCGGCCGCCAGGCGGTTTCAAGTTCCGAGTCTTCGAAGACAATGGGGGCATCGTTGTAAATGGTGGCCGGCGTACGCCCGTTTTCCAGCGCCGAAAGGTACAGAAATGGCTTGAAGGTAGAGCCTGGCTGCCGGTTGGCCTGTGTGGCGCGGTTGTATTTGCTCTGGTTAAAGCTGTATCCGCCGGCCAGGGCTTTGATGGCGCCGGTTTTGGCTTCCAGTGAGATCAGCGCGCCTTCTACCCGGGGTATTTGTGCCAGGGCCACTCTCAGGCCGTTGGCGGAGCCCGGTTGCGAGGCGTTTGTGCCGTCTGTTGCTTCTGTCTCTGCTTCTGCTTCTGCGTCGGCAGGGGAGGGGCGTTGTTTGATCTTCACGTAAACAACGTCGCCCCGGCTGACAACGTCTGAGGGTTTTTCCGGTTCCGGCCCGGTAATGCTTTCCGTGCGGAAGCGGCGCGCCCAGGTCATGGTGTCGAACGGCATAAGGCCGGGGCCAAGAGTTCGGGTGTGCACGGCTACCTGGCCGTTTTCGTCGTCTACCCCAGTGACCACTGCGGGCACCAGGGTCTCGACCTGCGGGTAGTTTCGCATCCGGGCTGAGAGTTCATCCGGGGTCAGGTTGCTGGTATCGAACTGGCCGATGGGGCCCCGGAAGCCGTGGCGGCGGTCATAGGCTTCCAGGCCGGCTCTGACTGCCTCGGTGGCCGTTTGCTGTTGGGCGCTGTCGACGGTGAGGGTCACGCTGTAGCCGTCAGTATAGGCGTTTTCGCCAAAGCGGCGGACCATTTCAGCCCGTGCCATCTCGGCTACGTAGTCTGCGTCCACTTCGGTCTCGCGGGTGTTGTAGCTGGCCGACAGGGGCTCCTGGGTGGCCAGGGCGCGGGCGTCTGCGGTGATGTAGCCGAGGTCCTGCATCCGGCCGAGAATCCAGTTGCGGCGGATCTGGGCGCGCTCCGGGTTAGCCAGTGGATTGTAGGCGGAGGGGGCCTTGGGCAGGCCGGCCAGCATGGCCATTTGTGCCAGTGACAGTTCAGCCACGGGTTTGTCGTAATAAACCTGGGCGGCGGCTGCAATGCCGTAGGCGCGGTTGCCGAGATAGATCTTGTTGAGGTACAGCTCCAGTATCTGGTCTTTGTTCAGTTCACGTTCTATCTGAAGAGCCAGCAGTATCTCATTGAACTTGCGGATGAAGGTGCGGTCGCGTGACAAAAAGTAATTTTTTGCAACCTGCATGGTGATGGTGCTGCCCCCGGACTGGATGCTGCCGGTGGTGACCAGTTCCACTGCAGCCCGCGTCAGGCCTTTGATGTCGACCCCGAAGTGTTCGTAAAAACGCGCGTCTTCCGCGGCCATAAAGGCTTGTAACTGAATTGTAGGGATCTGTTCGATTGTGATCGGTGCCCTTCTCTTTTCACCGAATTCTGCTATTAATCTGTTGTCTTCGCTATACACCCGCAAAGGCGTCTGCAGCTTGACGTCCAGCAGTTGTGCGACCGGCGGAAGGTTGGGCCGGAGATACAGATACAGACTTGAGCCAATAATGACCGCGACACTCAGGCCGGTGAGAAAGAACCAGGCAAAAACACGAGATGTACGCAACAAATGAGACATTTTTTTCTGACAACTGTTGGATATAGGTCTATTATTTGAGAAATTGCTTTAGGAAGGTTTGGTCGCCTCGCCGTCGACAATGTCTCCCGAAATTCGCGAGCTAGCATTGTAGACGGAATAAATAAGAAATTCTCTTACATAAAAAACACATAGAACGCCTCTGAAATGGTCGCCTTCACAGGGAGTGATTCAGGGGTTCCAACGCCGGGTGCATTTAACCAGGTATAGGGTGAGCGCGTGTTCGGATTACCAGGAAAAAAATCCAATGCTGTTCTGGGGGTAGATGTAAGCTCCAGTTCGGTAAAGCTGCTAGAGCTGTCTAAACATGGCGATCGGTATAAAGTCGAAAGCTATGCAGTGGAGCCGTTACCGGCCAATGCAGTTGTTGAAAAAAATATCACTGACGTAGAAGCGGTTGGAGAGGTGCTCAAACGCGTCGCGTCCAAATCACGGACCAGCGTAAAGCAGGTTGCGGTAGCCGTCTCCGGCTCTGCGGTGATCACCAAGGTCATCCAGATGGACGGTGGTCTCAATGAATTTGAGATGGAAGACCAGATCGCGCTGGAGGCAGACCAATACATTCCGTATCCCCTGGATGAGGTGGCCATCGACTTTGAGGTTGAGGGCCCGTCCGAGTCCAATCCCGATCAGGTAGATGTGCTGCTGGCGGCCTGCCGTAAGGAAAACGTCGACATTCGTGAGGATGCGCTCGAGATCGCGGGGCTGACCACCAAGATTGTTGATGTCGAGGCCTACGCTCTGGAACGTGCCTATCACCTGATTGAGCCGCAGCTGGACTCCCAGGGAGAAGAGTTGGTGGTTGCCATTGTTGATATTGGCGCCACCATGACCACCCTGAGTGTCCTGGCCGAGGGCAAGACGGTGTACACCCGGGAGCAGATTTTCGGGGGCAGGCAGCTGACCGAGGAAATCCAGCGCCGGTATGGCCTGTCGCTCGAGGAAGCGGGCCTGGCCAAGAAGCAGGGTGGGTTGCCGGACGACTACAGCGAAGAGGTTCTGACCCCCTTCCGGGAGGCGGTGGTTCAGCAGGTGGCCCGGGCGCTTCAGTTTTTCTTTGGTGCCAGCCAGTACAACGCCGTGGACTACGTGGTGCTTGCCGGCGGAACGGCATCTATTCAGGGCCTCACGGAAATGGTGGAAGAGAAAACCGGAACGCCAACACTGGTGGCCAATCCATTTGCCAATATGGCAGTAGGTTCGCGCGTGAATGCGTCAGCGCTCAGCAATGATGCCCCCTCGTTGATGATTGCCTGTGGTCTGGCAATGAGGAGTTTCGACTGATGGCAAAGATTAACCTCAGGCCCTGGCGTGAAGAGCTTCGCGCCGAGAAGCAGCAACAGTTCGTGGTGATGATTGTGGGTGCCGTCATCATCGCCGGCGGCCTTGCCTTTCTGTGGAACTCCGACATGGAAAGCCGGATTGCCTACCAGCAGTCCCGTAATGCCTACGTAGAGACGGCGACGAAAGAGCTGGACAAGCAGATCAAAGAGATTGAGAACCTCAAGCGCCAGCGTGACGAGTTGCTTGCCCGGATGCAGGTCATTCAGGACCTTCAGGGTAAACGGCCGGTGATTGTCCGGGTGTTTGACGAGCTGGTGAGAACCCTGCCGGATGGCCTTTATTACACCGATCTCAAACGCTCCGGTGACCGCCTGGACATTGTCGGTATGGCCGAGTCCAACAGCCGCATTTCCAACCTGATGCGCCAGTATGAAGAGTCGGAGTGGTTCGCCAACCCCAACCTGACCAACGTGGCCGCTGCGGATAACCGCCGTGCGGGCTACAGCCAGTTCAACCTCTCTGTCCAGCAACGGACACCAGAGCCCGAAGCGGAGGATAACTGATGAGCCTCGCGGACTCGCTGAAAAGTCTGAATGAGTTCGATATCAACGATCTTGATATCAATAACGCCGGTATCTGGCCGGCGCCGGTCAAGGCTATCGTCGCCCTGATTGTCTTCGGTTTGATTCTGGGGGGCGGTTACTGGTTCTTTATCAAGGATCAGTACGCGCAACTCGAGCGAGTTGAGCAGAAGGAGCAGGAGCTCAAACAGCGCTACGAGCAGAAAGCCTATCAGGTGGCGAACCTGGAGGTGTTCAAGGCGCAGATGGCGGAGATGGAAGAAACCTTTGGGGCACTGGTGCGGCAGTTGCCCAGTGAAACCGAGGTGCCGGGGCTGCTGGAAGACATCACCAATACGGCTCTGGGCAGTGGTCTGTCTTTGCAGGAGGTCAAACTTCAGCCCGAGCAGCGGCGAGACTTCTATGCCGAGCTGCCAATCAATATCCGGGTGTCTGGCTCCTACCATGAGCTGGCCTCGTTCGTAAGCAGCGTCGCGAGCTTGCCGCGTATTGTTACGCTGCACGATTTGACTATCAAACCAATTGGCGGAGACGAAGACCAGCTTGATATGCAGGTGGTTGCCCGTACCTACCGCTACCGGGCTGGAGAATGAGCATGACAGGAAAGCATGCGGGAAAAGCCTGGCTGGGTGTGTGTCTGGCGTCTTTGCTGACGGCTTGTTCCCAGGGAAACGGTTTTTCGGATCTCGACAAGTTTATGGCAGACACCCGGGCCAAGCCCCGGGGGTTCGTAGAGCCTCTGCCAGAGTTCAAGGCTTATGAAGCCTTCAGTTATTCCGCCGCAGATCGCCGGGCGCCTTTCGAGCCGCCGGTGGATGTCCAGCTGACCATGGTGGACGAAGAGCCGATCACCGATGTTGAGCCGGATCTGGACCGCCCCCGGGAGGTTCTTGAGAACTTTGATCTCAAGGCCCTGGCCATGGTGGGCACATTGCAGGGTGTTGAGGGCAATTTGTTTGCACTGGTGCGGGATAACACCGGCGGCATTCACCGGGTACGCACGGGCAACTATATTGGCCAGAACTACGGTCGCATTGTGGGGGTCAGCGAGACCCGCATTGAGTTGATTGAAATCGTTCCGAATGGCCGGGGTGGTTGGGTAGAACGCCCGCGCTCCCTGTCTTTGGATGAGGGCTGAGGAGCGGTAAGGTTATGAACGTAAGAAACATGCACGAACAAACAGGTTTAGGGTCGAGGCTAGCGATGTTCAAAAAACTCAATTTCTGCGTAGGCGCGATTGCCATCGGGTTATGGAGCGGCCTGGCCAGCGCGGTCACGCTGCAGGACTTGTCGTTTTCGTCGCTGCCGGGCGAGAGGCTGGAAGTCACCATGCAGTTCGACGGTACGCCGCCGGAGCCTGCCGGGTATACCATTGAGCGGCCAGCCAGAATTGCGGTCGACCTGAAAGATACCACCAGCGCGTTGAATCAGCGCAGCATTCCTCTGGGAACAGGCAACGCGCAGAGTGTGACCGTGGTTGAAACCAAGGATCGCACCCGTCTGATCTTCAACCTGGTTGAACTGGTACCCCACGACACAGTGCGCTCCGCCAATTCCCTGGTGATGACCATTGGTGGCGACGGTGGCACTGCGGAAAGCACCGCGCAGCCGGCGCCGCGTGCGCAAGCCTCCTCTGCGGGCTCATCGGATGCCCTGGCCGGCGTTGACTTTCGTCGTGGCAAGGATGGTGAAGGCCGGGTGATTGTGGATCTGGGCTCCAGTGCGGCGGCGGTCAACCTGAATGAACTGGGTGGTCGTATCCGCCTGACCATGCCGGATCTCGAAGTGCCTGCGGATCTGCGCCGTCGACTGGACGTTACCGATTTTGCTACTCCGGTTACCCGCATCGATACCTTTGTTGAAGATGGCAGTGCCGTTGTTGAGATCCGCCCGGAAGGGGATTACGACTACATCGCCTACCAGTCTGGCCGAGAATTCACCGTTAGCGTGGAAGCATTGACCCAGGAAGAGGCAGAGTCCCGCCGCGAGGAAAAATTCCCGTACACCGGTGAGAAACTGTCCCTCAACTTCCAGGACATTGAAGTGCGCTCTGTGCTGCAGCTGATTGCAGACTTTACCGGGCTGAACCTGGTTGCCAGTGACACGGTCGGTGGCAGCATTACTCTGCGCCTGCAGAATGTGCCCTGGGATCAGGCTCTGGATCTGATCCTGAAAACCAAGGGCCTGGACAAGCGTCAGATCGGTAACGTGCTGCTGGTGGCGCCTGCCGAAGAAATTGCAGCCCGCGAAAAGCTTGAGCTGGAAACCAACAAGCAGATTGCCGAGCTGGCCCCTGTGCGCCTGGATATCATTCAGGTGAACTACGCCAAGGCGGCAGACGTGGTCTCCCTGATCCAGGCGGACGAAGAACTCATCTCTTCCCGTGGCTTTGTCTCTTCCGATGCGCGAACCAACACCATCAGTGTTCGGGAAACCGCAGAGAAGCTCGACGAAATCCGCCGTCTCGTTTCCACCTGGGACGTGCCTGTCCGTCAGGTGTCCATTGAGGCCCGGATTGTTCGTGCCCAGACCAACGTGGCCGAGAATCTGGGGGTTCGCTGGGGCGGCGCGGCTTATAACGTAGACGGCGATGATGTCGTTACCGTGGGTGGGTCACTGGGCACCCTCGAAGAGGCACGAGATGCGGCAGGTGGTGGCAGTAACAGCATTTCCTTCCCGGGTGCCCTGGGTGTGGACCTGGGTGTAAGCGGCGACGGTGCGTCTTCCTTTGCCATTGGCTGGGGCAGCGACGACTTCCTGGTGGATCTGGAGTTGTCTGCGCTGGAGAGTGATGGCCAGGCGGAAGTGGTTTCCCAGCCGAGAGTGGTCACCGCGGATCGTCAGCCTGCCTCGATCAAATCCGGTGAAGAGATTCCGTACCAGGAAGCTTCCTCCAGCGGCGCAACCTCCGTGTCATTTAAAGAAGCGGTATTGTCGTTGGAAGTGACTCCGCAGATTACGCCGGACGATAAAATTATCATGGATCTTGTGGTAAACCAGGATTCCCGGGGTGAAGTCACTGCAGGTATCCCGTCAATCAACACCAATCAGGTAACCACTCAGGTGTTGGTGGCCAACGGTGAAACGGTGGTTCTGGGCGGTATTTTCCAGTCTGAGGTGGCTACCCAGACCACGAAAACTCCGTTCCTTGGCGACATTCCCTATCTTGGCCGCTTGTTCAAGCGCACCGAGCATATTGATGAGCGCAGCGAACTGCTGATTTTCATTACCCCGAAAATCATCAAGAACGACATCCTGCAGTAACGCTGAAGCATCAAAAAAACCGCCGGCAACCCCGGCGGTTTTTTTGTTTGGGGCGGCTTTCAGACTGCGTGGGGCGGCTTATGGATTTGCTGCCCTTATGCTATTCTCACCGGCCTAAACCTGTTGAGCGGAAATTATGTCTTTGCCCAAACGTGTTGTTCTGGTTGGGCCCATGGGGGCTGGAAAAAGTACCATTGGCCGTCTGCTTGCCAAAGAGCTCGGCTATCGGTTTCTGGACTCGGACCGGATTATTGAAGAGCGGTGCGGCGCCAATATCCCCTGGATCTTTGACGTTGAGGGTGAAGACGGCTTTCGCCAGCGGGAGACCGCCATGCTCGAGGAGTTGTCCCACGAGGCCGGCACAGTTCTGGCTACAGGGGGCGGCGCAGTGATGCGGGCAGAAAACCACGGCCTGCTGAAAAAGAATTCGGTCGTGATTTATCTGAAAACCTCCATCGAGCAGCAGGTTGAGAGAACGCGCAAAGACCGGAACCGGCCACTTCTGCAAAACGACGATCCCGAAGGTGTTTTACGCAGGCTGTTCGCCATCCGGGACCCGCTCTATACCCGTTTGGCCGATATCGTGATGTTTACCGACCGGAAAAGCCCACGGCTGGTGGTTCGACAACTGGTTAACCGTATTAATCCGAAAACGCCCCGCCACAGACGGCAGCGGCGAAAAGAGGGCAGGCACAATGTACAAGGTACTTCGAGAGCTCAAGGTTGACCTCGGGGAGCGCAGTTATCCGATCATTATCGGGCAGGGGTTGTTAGGGGCGTTCGACCTGACGCCCTGGGTGGCTGGCCAGCAGGTGATGATCGTGACCAACGACACCGTTGGGCCCCTGTATCTCGATAAAGTGAAGTCCTGTTTTCCGGGCAAGGCCATCGATGTGGTTACCTTGCCGGACGGCGAAAAATACAAAAATTGGCAAACCCTTAATCAGATCTTCGACGGCCTTCTGGAGCAGCGCCATACCCGTAAGACAACGGTGGTTGCCCTGGGCGGCGGTGTTGTGGGTGATATGGCCGGCTTTGCGGCAGCCTGCTATCAGCGTGGTGTGCCGTTTATCCAGGTTCCGACGACGCTGCTGTCACAGGTAGACTCGTCGGTAGGTGGCAAAACCGGTATCAATCACCCGCTGGGCAAAAATATGGTGGGCGCTTTTCACCAGCCACAGGCCGTTCTGATTGATACCGATACGCTTCAGACCTTGCCCGCGCGGGAAGTGTCTGCCGGTCTTGCCGAGGTGATCAAGTACGGACTGATCCGGGACGAAGCGTTTCTGTCCTGGCTGGAAGAAGCGATAGATAGTCTGGTTCGCCTGGATGCCGAGGCATTGGGTGAGGCCATTTTCCGCTCCTGTACGTGCAAGGCCGAGGTGGTGGCGCTGGATGAGCGCGAGGGTGGCTTGCGGGCTATTCTCAATCTTGGTCATACCTTTGGCCATGCGATCGAGACGTTTGCCGGCTACGGGAACTGGCTGCATGGCGAGGCGGTGGGTACGGGCATGATGATGGCGGCGGACCTGTCGGTTCGCGAGGGCTTTATCTCCGAGGAAGATCGCGAGCGAGCCAATGCCCTGATCCGGCGTGCCGGCCTGCCGGACAGAGCACCGCCGGAAATGACCGAGGCCGATTTTATGAACCTGATGTCGGTTGATAAGAAAAACGTGGATGGCCGGCTGCGGTTGGTTCTGCTGAAATCGGTTGGTGATGCGTTCACAACCGACGAGGCCTCTGCGGACAATCTCCACGATACTTTGACGGGGTTCCTGCCATCGGCAGGCTGATGCCCCGGAATTTCAGATGCAGGGACGACACGTGGCTCACGAATCTTTGAACAGTACCGATGGCGGAGGGTTGTTTCCGCGGCTCCAGCAACGGTACGGGCTTCGGGATAATCCGCTGGATATGGAGACGCCGTTTTTTCCGGACGCCATGCGCCAGCACGCGCTTGAAACCTTGCGACATCTCTGTGGGTTTGGCGATATGGTGCTGGTGCTGACCGGGGCGCCGGGCGCCGGTAAAACCAGGATTTTGTCGGAGTTGATTCGCAGCGAATCCTCTCGCCTGGATTTCCATCGCCTGCCTGCATCGGCCCTCACCAGTCGGCAGGCGTTGGCCCGTCATCTGAAGCAACTGGCGAAATCCGGCATACCGGCAGACGCCGAGCCCCGGGAAGCGGTGTACCGTTTCTTCCGGTGGTCTGAATCCGGCATTCGCCGGGGGCAGCGGCAGGTGTTGCTGATCGATGATGCCGACCGGGTGGAGCCGGATGTTGTGAATTTACTGGTCGCGGGGTTTGTCGCATCCGATCGGTCGGTGGCGGCCGTTCCGGTTATCGCCGGCGCCGGGCCGGTCTGGGCGCAGCTCGAACAGCGTCACGATTCGGCTCATGCCCATCATATGGAGCTTCCACCGCTGGGGCGCGAGGATATCAAAGCGTACCTTGAACCCCGGATTCACGCGGCCGGCGGAAACGTGGCGGATTTGCTGTCGGGGCCACGGCTGAAAAAACTTGAATCCCTGAGCCAGGGCAGTTTTGCCCGCCTGCAGCGTGTGGCGCCTGGCGTTTGGCTCGACAGGGTGCCCGCTTCGGCGGAGTCCGCGGCTCCGGCAACGGGCTTCACGCTGGCGCATCTGAGGTGGCCGGCGCTCGGGCTGGTGCTTTTGGGGGCCTCCTGGTGGTTTGTTTCCCAGCAGTATGAAAGCAGCGTTCAGCGTCAGGCTGCGGTGGAGGATATGTCGGAGCCTGTCCGGAAAAGTATCACCATTGGCCCCGAAACCGACACGCAAGCACCGGGCAATGACCCCGTTGAGGTGCCAGACGTTCAACCCGAGCCCGCACCTGAGCCGGAAGTGACGTCTGTGGGTGTGCCAGAATCGTTCCCAGAACCAGAACCAGAACCAGAACCAGAACCAGAACCAGAGCCAGAGCCAGAGCCAGAGCCAGAGCCTGAGCCAGAGCCTGAGACCGAACCGACGACAGAACCTGTTGCCGAACCGGTTGCGAATGCAGAGACTCCCATGCCGGCGGCCCCGCCCACCGAGCCGGCTTTTCAGCCAGCGGCGCCGGATGACTTTATTGAATTGGATCAGTTGCGCCAGCGCAGCGGATGGACCCTGCAGTTAGTGGCCGGGAATCAGGAGCAAACCGTTCTGAATGTGCTGGAGCGGCTGCCCGGCAATCCTGACCTGAGCTACACGCGAGGCGAGCGGAAGAATTTGCCCTGGTTCATGGTGATTTACGGTCAGTACGCCAGTCGCGAAGAAGCGCGTGCAGCGGCGGGCCGTTTGCCTTCGCAGTTGCGCATTGCCAACCCCTGGGTGCGGGAGTTTTCGAGTTATTAAGTGCACCCAAATGGTGCGCTTTACTGTTTCTGATTGCGAGAAACGACGAAAAAAATTGTATACGTAGTTTCACGTGTGTAAAATCCCTTCCCCCTTTTTTCGGAGTCAGCGTATTTTTTGCCCATTTTTGGTGCAAAAAGGCCCGCTGACTGGAAGCATTTACACGTGAGAGAACGCTTATGACAACAGGCTTGTATCATCCTGACGAGTTCAGGGACAACTGCGGTTTTGGCCTGATTGCCCACATGAAGGGCGAAGCGAGCCATAAGCTGTTGCAGACAGCCATCGAATCTCTGACCTGCATGACCCACCGGGGCGGCATTGCCGCTGATGGTAAAACCGGTGATGGTTGTGGCTTGTTGATCCAGAGCCCCAAGGCCTTCCTCTACAAAGCTGCTGAGGCAGCGTTCGGCAAAAAACCTGGCGACTTATTTGCAGTTGGCCAGGTTTTTTTGGCTAAGGACGAGGGAAAAGCGGCCGAGGGCCGTGCCGCTGTAGAGAGACGGCTGACGGAGCAGGGGCTCGAGATCATGGGCTGGCGCGAAGTGCCGGTCGATGACAGCTGCCTTGGCCCCATGGCCCTTGATTGCCTCCCCCGCATTGAGCAGGTGTTTGTCGAGCCCGGCGGAAAGCCGGAAAAAGAGTTCGCCATCAGCCTGTTTGTCGGGCGTCGTCACGCCGAGCGGGATATGGCGGACGACCCGGAGTTCTATATCTGTAGTCTTTCCCACCGGACTCTGGCCTACAAAGGGCTGATGATGCCCGCGGATCTGGCCAACTTTTATAAAGACCTGGGCGACCCGGATCTGCAAACGGCCATTTGCGTGTTCCACCAGCGCTTCTCCACCAACACCATGCCGCGCTGGCCACTGGCCCAGCCGTTCCGTTTTCTGGCACATAATGGTGAGATCAACACGGTTGACGGTAACCGGAACTGGGCCATTGCCCGGGCGGCGAAGTTCAGTTCACCGGATCTGCCCGACCTGCAGACCCTGCAACCGCTGGTGAACCTGGCGGGGTCCGATTCCTCCAGTATGGATAATATGCTGGAAATCCTGCTGGCCGGCGGCGTTGATCTGTTCCGGGCCGTGCGCATGATGATTCCGCCGGCGTGGCAGAACGTCGATACCATGGATTCCGAGCTGCGGGCCTTCTATGAATACAACTCCATGCACATGGAGCCCTGGGACGGCCCGGCCGGTCTGGTGATGTCTGATGGCCGGTATGCCCTGTGTATGCTTGACCGGAATGGGTTACGGCCCGCGCGCTGGGTCATTACCAAGGATGATTTCATCACCCTGGCCTCGGAAGTGGGTACCTACAGCTATTCACCCGACGATGTGGTGGCCAAGGGCCGGGTAGGGCCCGGGCAAATGCTGGCCATCGATACCGAATCGGGTGAAGTTCTGCACACCGCGGATATTGATCAGCGCCTGAAGAAAGCCCAGCCCTACAAACGCTGGTTGAAGGATAACGCGCTGCGGGTGGAAACCACGCTGAACCAGGCCACGCCGGAATTCAAGCTGATGGAATCCGACGAACTCCTGGTGCACCAGAAAATGTTCAATCTCTCGTTTGAAGAGCGGGATCAGGTGCTGCGCCCGCTGGCGGAAGGCGCACAGGAAGCGGTGGGCTCCATGGGGGATGACACCCCGATGGCGGTTCTGTCCAGCAAGGTGCGGCACGTAGGCGATTATTTCCGCCAGAAGTTCGCACAGGTCACCAATCCTCCCATTGATCCGCTTCGCGAGACTATCGTGATGTCTCTGGAGACGTGTCTGGGGGTTGAGCAGAACGTGTTCGAGGAGACCCCTGAGCACGCTAACCGGATCATTCTGACGACTCCGGTACTGTCGCCGGCCAAGTTCCTGAAGGTCAGCAATAACGATCGTCCGGGATTTGAGGCGGAAAAAATTGCCTTGAGCTATCGCGCCGAGGAAGGTCTGGAAGCTGCCGTGCGTCGGGTTTGTGAAGAGGCCGAGCACGCAGCCAGAAACGGCAAGGTGCTGCTGATCCTCAGTGATAAGGATCTGGCGGAGGGCGATCTCCCCATTAACGCCCTGATGGCGACAGGTGCCGTACACCACCACCTGGTGGCCAAGGGCCTGCGGTGCGATTCGAACATTATTGTCGAGACCGGCTGGGCCCGGGACTCTCATCACTTTGCGGTGCTGTTCGGTTTTGGTGCCACGGCGGTCTACCCGTACCTGGCATACCAGATTCTGAACGATCTGATTCGCACCGGCGAAATGCTGATGGACCCGATCGAAGCCAAGAACAACTACCGCAAAGGCATTAACAAAGGGTTGCTGAAGATTCTCTCGAAGATGGGGATCTCCACCATTACCTCTTACCGTGGTGCCCAGCTTTTCGAAGCCATTGGCCTGGCCGATAACGTGGTCGACCTGTGTTTCAAAGGGGTGCCCAGCCGGATTCAGGGCGCGGACTTCTTCGACTTCCAGCAGGATCAGGAGCAACTGGCTGCGGTTGCCTGGAAACCGCGCAAGCCCATTTCTCAGGGTGGGTTGCTGAAATACGTTCACGGCCAGGAATACCACGCCTTCAATCCCGATGTGGTGGGTAAGCTGCAGGAAGCGGTGACCAACGGGGATTACGGTACCTATCGGGAATATGCCGGTCTGGTTAACGAGCGCCCGGTCGCCACGCTGCGTGATCTGCTGGTGTTCCGTGAGGGGATCAAGCCGATCGACCTGTCTGAGGTGGAGCCGGTAGAAAACATCTTCCCCCGGTTTGATTCTGCGGCCATGTCTCTGGGCGCCCTGTCGCCGGAGGCGCATGAAGCATTGGCGGTTGCCATGAACACGCTGGGTGGTCGCTCCAACTCCGGTGAGGGTGGTGAAGACCCGGCCCGTCATGGCACGAACAGGCGCTCCAAGATCAAGCAGGTGGCCTCTGGCCGTTTCGGTGTGACCGCCGAGTATCTGCGCAGTGCCGATGTGATGCAGATCAAGGTGGCCCAGGGCGCCAAGCCGGGTGAGGGTGGTCAGTTGCCTGGCGGCAAGGTAAACGATCTGATCGCGCGCCTGCGCTACTCCGTGCCTGGCGTGACGCTGATTTCGCCACCGCCCCACCACGATATCTATTCCATTGAAGACCTGGCGCAGCTGATCTTCGATCTGAAGCAGGTGAACCCGGAGGCCCTGGTTTCAGTGAAGCTGGTTTCGGAGCCCGGCGTGGGCACCATTGCTGCAGGTGTGGCGAAAGCCTATGCCGACCTGATTACGGTGTCTGGCTACGACGGAGGCACAGCGGCCAGCCCGCTGACCTCCATCCGCTACGCTGGCTCCCCCTGGGAGCTGGGCCTGACGGAAACCCAGCAGGCCCTGCGTGCCAATGATCTGCGGGGCAAGATTCGCCTGCAGACTGACGGCGGTATCAAGACCGGCCTGGACGTTATCAAGGGCGCCATCCTGGGGGCCGAAAGCTTCGGGTTTGGCACCACGCCGATGGTCGCGCTGGGCTGTAAGTACCTGAGAATCTGCCACCTGAACAACTGTGCAACCGGTGTGGCAACCCAGAACGAGTATCTGCGGGAAGAGCACTTCAAGGGTACCGTGGACATGGCCATGAACTTCTTCCGCTTTGTGGCGGAAGAAACCCGGGAGTGGCTGGCGAAGCTGGGTGTGCGCTCGCTGGAAGAACTGGTGGGGCGTGTCGACTTGCTGAAGCGTTTGCCGGGCAACACCGACCGCCAGAAGAAGCTGGACCTCACTCGCCTGCTGGAAAACGAGCATATTCCGGCCGACAAGCCGCACACCTGCCAGATCGATCGCAACCGGCCCTTCGATGAGGGCAAGCTGGCGGAAAAAATGGTGCGGGACACTGCCGCCGCCATCGCCGAGAAGTCCGGTGGTGCCTGGAACTATCGGGTCACCAACTGCGATCGCTCTATTGGTGCGCGACTGTCCGGTGAAATCGCGGCCCGCCATGGCAACCAGGGAATGACCGATGCGCCCATTACGCTGGACCTGACCGGCACCGCCGGCCAGAGCTTTGGCGTCTGGAACGTGGGCGGTCTGAACCTGATTCTGGAAGGCGATGCCAACGACTATGTCGGCAAAGGCATGACCGGCGGCAAGCTGGTGGTCAAGCCGCCCCGGGGCAGTAACTTCCAGACCCAGGAAACGTCCATTGTCGGCAACACCTGCCTGTACGGCGCCACCGGTGGCAAGCTGTTTGCTGCCGGCACGGCGGGTGAGCGGTTCGCCGTGCGTAACTCCGGAGCCCATGCGGTCGTGGAAGGCGCCGGTGACCACTGCTGCGAATACATGACTGGCGGCCTGGTCACCGTTCTGGGTTCCACCGGCTATAACTTTGGTGCCGGCATGACCGGCGGGTTCGCTTACGTGCTCGATCTCGACAATACCTTCGTGGACAAATACAACCACGAACTGGTTGAGATACAACGTATTTCCCGTGAAGACATGGAGGCCTACCGGAACCACCTGCGCGGGGTGATCCGGGAGCACATTTCCGAAACCGGAAGTGCCTGGGCTGAGCACCTGCTGGAAGATTTCGACGATTACATCGGCCGCTTCTGGCTGGTCAAGCCCAAGGCCGCGAACCTTCGCAGCCTGCTGGCCAGCACGCGGGCCCGCCCGGAATAACCGGCGCGCGGAACAAGGTTGATGGGCCGCGCCAGCGCGCGGCCCCCGTCGAAATCGAGCTGATGAGAGTAGCAACATGAAAGAACGTCTCAATAATGACTTCCAGTTTGTGGAAGTAGGGCGGGTAGACCCGAAGAAGGTGCCGGCCAAGAAGCGTAAAAACGAATTCGGGGAAATCTATCACCCGTTCAGTGAAACCCATGCGGCCTCGCAGGCGCATCGGTGCCTGGAGTGTGGCAACCCGTATTGCGAGTGGAAGTGCCCGGTGCACAACTACATTCCGAACTGGCTGAAGCTGGTGTCGGAGGGCAACATCATGAAGGCGGTGGAGCTGTGTCACCAGACCAACTCGTTGCCGGAAGTGTGCGGGCGCGTTTGCCCGCAGGACCGCCTGTGTGAGGGCGCCTGCACCCTGAATGACGGTTATGGCGCGGTCACCATTGGCTCGGTGGAGAAGTACATTACCGATACCGCCTTTGCCCTGGGTTGGAAGCCGGATGTCTCCAACGTTAAGTGGACAGACAAGAAAGTCGCCGTGATCGGCGCCGGCCCGGCCGGTCTTGGCTGTGCCGACATTCTGGTGCGCAACGGCGTCAAGCCTGTGGTGTTTGACCGTTACCCGGAAATTGGCGGCCTGCTGACCTTTGGTATTCCCGAGTTCAAGCTGGAAAAGTCTGTTATGTCCCGTCGCCGCAAGGTCTTTGAGGAAATGGGCGTGGAATTCCGTCTGGGCACCGAGGTGGGCAAAGACGTTCAGATCAACAAGATCCTGGAAGAGTACGATGCCGTGTTTATGGGCATGGGCACCTACACCTACATGAAAGGCGGGTTCCCGGGCGAAGAGCTCCCCGGTGTGTACGATGCATTGCCGTTCCTGATCTCGAACGTGAACCGCCGCCTGGGTTTTGAGAAGAAAGCGGCCGATTTCATCGATATGAAAGGCAAGCGCGTGGTGGTGCTTGGCGGTGGTGACACCGCGATGGACTGCAACCGCACGTCCATCCGCCAGCAGGCCGAAAGCGTGACCTGTGCCTACCGCCGGGACGAGGAAAATATGCCCGGTTCACGGCGCGAGGTGGCGAATGCGAAAGAAGAGGGCGTGAATTTCCTGTTCAATCGCCAGCCCATCGCCATTATTGGCGAAGACCAGGTTGAAGGCGTCAAGGTGGTCACCACCGAGCTGGGTGAGCCGGATGAGAATGGTCGGCGCCGGCCGGAAGTGGTGCCGGGCAGTGAAGAGGTGATACCGGCCGATGCCGTGTTGGTCGCCTTTGGTTTCCGGCCCAGCCCGGCCTCCTGGTTTGAGGAGCACGGCGTGAATACCGACGATTCCGGGCGCGTGAGTGCTCTGGAGCAGGCCGAGTTTCCGTTCCAGACCAGCCATCCGAAAATCTTTGCCGGTGGTGATATGGTTCGGGGATCGGACCTGGTAGTCACCGCGATCTGGGAAGGCCGCCAGGCCGCTGAGGGCATCCTCGACTACCTGGACGTTTGATGCTGGCTTGATCGGTGTCAGAAAGGGCGGCTTGCCTAAGGGTAAGCCGCCCTTTTTTCTTCGTGTAAACGGGGTATCATTGCTCCCCATTGTCTCTGACCCATTTTTACCGACGAGAACGGGAAACCCTATGACCGAGCTGAAGAACGACCGCTTCCTGCGTGCCCTGATGCGCCAGCCTGTAGACCGCACCCCGGTGTGGATGATGCGCCAGGCCGGGCGCTACCTGCCGGAATACCGTGCAACCCGGGCCAAAGCCGGCGATTTTCTCAGCCTTTGCAAGAATACGCCGCTGGCGTGCGAGGTGACCTTGCAGCCGCTGGAACGTTATCCGCTGGATGCCGCCATTCTGTTTTCGGACATTCTGACCATCCCCGATGCGTTGGGGCAGGGCCTGTACTTCGAAACCGGGGAAGGTCCCAAGTTCCGCAAGGTCATTCGTTCTGCGGCCGATGTGGACGCGTTACCGAAAATGAATGCCGAGTCGGACCTGGACTATGTGATGAATGCGGTCTCTACCATCCGGCGCGAGCTGAATGGCCGGGTGCCGTTGATCGGCTTTTCGGGCAGCCCCTGGACGCTGGCCACTTACATGGTTGAGGGCGGATCCTCCAAAGATTTCCGCGAAACCAAGAAACTGGCTTATGGCCAGCCCGAGGTGATGCACCGGTTGCTGGACCATCTGGCGGATTCGGTAATTGACTACCTGAACGGCCAGATCAAAGCCGGAGCCCAGGCCGTGCAGGTTTTTGATACCTGGGGTGGCGTGCTCAGTGGCTGGGCTTACGAGGAGTTCTCTCTGGCTTACATGAGAAAGATCGTCGCCGGGTTGATTCGTGAACACGAAGGGCGCCGGGTGCCGGTCATTCTGTTCACCAAGAACGGTGGGCAGTGGCTGGAGTCCATCGCCGATTCCGGGTGTGATGCGGTAGGCCTGGACTGGACCACGGATATTGATAATGCCCGTGCCCGCGTGGGTGACAAAGTAGCCCTGCAGGGCAATATGGACCCGACCATGCTGTACGCACCGAAGGCCCGTATTCGTGAAGAGGTGGCCGATATTCTGGCGCGCTACGGTTCTGGCCCCGGGCATATTTTCAATCTGGGGCATGGTATTACGCCCGAGGTGGACCCGGAGCACGCGGGTGCGTTCATTGAAGCGGTTGTCGAGCTCAGCGGGCAGTACCACCAGTAGTCCTGCCGTCTTTGTGCAGCCTGCTGATTCGCTGTCAGCAGGCTGTACTCATCTTTGCGTCCGGTCTATAGTCTGGGAAAAGCCAGATGACGGCCCGGAGCATTCCCGTGACAACAAAACAGCCTGAAAAACGCCGCTTCCATCGAATCAGCTTCGATGCCCCTTGTGAGTTACATTGTCAGGACCAGGTATGGTCTACCGAGGTGCTGGATATTTCACTGAAAGGCGTGCTGGTTCAGCGGCCGGAAGCATGGAATGTTCCGCTGAACAAGCCCTGTGAAGTGGTGATTTACCTGAATGACCATGAAGCCGCCATTGTCATGGCGGTGGAGCTCAAGCACGTTGAAGATCACCGGCTGGGATTTCGCTGCCAGTACATCGACCTGGAGAGCGCGACGCATTTGAAGCGATTGGTCGAGCTGAATCTGGGGGATCAGGCGCTGCTGGAGCGTGAGTTTGCGCACCTGATTGACTAACCCGCTTAAATCAAAGCTCTTCCAGTGCAGTGAGCGCATCGGACAGCTTGGTCACCGGAATCACCTTCATCCCCTCTAAAGGTTTACGGGGCACATTGGCCTTGGGGACCAGCGCGCGGGTGAAGCCGTGTTTGGCGGCCTCGTAGATCCTTTCCTGGCCGTTCGGTACTGGCCGGATTTCCCCGGACAAGCCAACTTCCCCGAAAATGACCAGATCCTGCGGCAGCGCCCGGTTCCGGAATGACGACACCACGGCAGCCAGCAGCGCGAGGTCGGCACTGGTTTCGTTTACTTTGACCCCGGCGACAACGTTTACAAACACATCCTGATCGGCCACGTGCATTCCGCCATGGCGATGCAGAACCGCCAGCAGCATGGCGAGGCGATTCTGGTCTGTGCCCACGGCTACGCGCCGCGGATAGCTGCCCTGGGCCATGTCGACCAATGCCTGGATTTCCACCAGCATGGGCCGGGTGCCTTCCCAGACCACCATCACCACACTGCCGGGAGCGGCGTCTTCCCCACGGTTCAGGAAGATGGCGCTGGGGTTTTTGACCTCCTTCAGGCCCTGTTCCAGCATCGCAAACACGCCCAGTTCATTCACCGCGCCAAAGCGGTTCTTGATGCCACGGAGCGTGCGATAGCGACTGTCGCTTGAGCCTTCGAGCAGGATCGAGCAGTCAATCATGTGTTCCAGAACCTTCGGGCCGGCCAGGCTGCCGTCTTTGGTGACATGGCCCACCAGCAGCAGGATGGTGCCGGTTTGTTTAGCAAAGCGGGTGAGAAACGCGGCACTCTCCCGCACTTGCGACACCGACCCCGGGGCCGATTCAATGTCGGCCACGTGCATCACCTGAATACTGTCGATTACCAGAATTCGCGGTTTTTCGGCTTCGGCCACCTGCATCAGGCGCTCGACCGAGGTTTCCGAAAGCATTTTCAGGTCTTTCGTGGGCAGGCCAAGGCGCTTGGCGCGCATGGCAACCTGTTGCAGCGATTCCTCACCGGTGACATACAGCGCAGAGTGCTGCTCGGCCAGCTGGCAAACCGCCTGCAATAGCAGTGTGCTTTTGCCTGCACCGGGGTGTCCGCCCATCAGTACTGCCGAGCCTTCCACCAGGCCGCCGCCCAGAACCCGGTCGAACTCCTGCATACCCGTGCTGATACGGGCCTGTTCCGCCAGGCTGACCTGGTCCAGGCTTTTCACCTCGGACAGGCTGCCGGCGTAACCCTCGAACCGGGCGCTGCGCGCGCCTTTGCCGGGGCCGGCCACGCCACGCACTTCGCTGAAGGTGTTCCATTCGTGGCAAGCGTTGCACTGGCCTTGCCATTTCGAATAATCGGCGCCGCACTCGGTGCACACAAAGGCGGTTTTGGCTTTTGCCATGAGAGAATTCCGTATCGGGCAGAGCAGAAAAACAAGCCGGCACAATGGCCGGCTTGGTGCGGGTTCAGGCCAGCTTCTTGTACTTCATGCGTTTGGGCTGCATGGCAGAATCGCCTTTGCGTTTCTTGAAGTCGGCATCATAGTCGGTGAAGTTGCCTTCGAAATAAACCACGTCGCCATCGTCTTCAAACGCCAGAATGTGAGTGGCTACCCGGTCAAGGAACCAGCGGTCGTGCGAGATCACCAGTGCGGAACCGGGGAAGTTCAGCAGGGCTTCTTCCAGGGCGCGCAGGGTTTCCACGTCCAGGTCGTTGGTGGGTTCGTCGAGCAGCAACACGTTGCCGCCTTGCTTCAGCAGCTTGGCCAGGTGCAGCCGGTTCCGTTCACCGCCGGACAGGTCGCCCACGCGCTTTTGCTGGTCTGAGCCCTTGAAGTTGAAGCGGCCGACGTAAGCGCGGGATGGCGTTTCGTAGTTCCCGACCTTGATGATGTCGTTGCCGTCGGACAGTTCTTCCCAGACGGTTTTACTGCCGTCGAGGTCACGCATCTGGTCCACGTAAGCCAGTTCCACCGTTTCACCCACTGTGATGTTGCCGGAGTTGGGCTTATCCATGCCGGCGATCATCTTGAACAGCGTGGATTTACCGGCACCGTTACCCCCGATGATGCCGACGATGGCACCCGGTGGCACGCTGAACGACACATCCTCATACAGCAGGCGGTCATCGAAGGCTTTGCTGATGCCTTCAACTTCAATCACCTTGTTGCCAAGGCGTGGTCCGGGTGGAATGTAGAGCTCGTTGGTTTCGTTGCGTTTCTGGAATTCCTGGGAGCTCATTTCCTCGAAGCGTGCCAGGCGGGCCTTGCTCTTGGACTGACGCCCCTTGGCGTTGGAGCGCACCCATTCCAGTTCCTGCTTGACGGCTTTCTGGTGGGAGGCCTCCTGCTTGGATTCCATCTCCAGGCGCTTCTCTTTGTTCTCCAGCCACTGGCTGTAGTTACCTTCAAACGGGATGCCCTGGCCACGGTCCAGTTCCAGAATCCAGCCGGCCACGTTGTCGAGGAAGTAGCGGTCGTGCGTGATCGCAACCACGGTGCCTTCGTAATCGTGCAGGAAGCGCTCCAGCCAGGCCACGGATTCCGCATCCAGGTGGTTGGTGGGCTCGTCGAGCAGCAGCATATCCGGGCCGGACAGCAGCAGGCGGCACAGGGCCACCCGGCGGCGTTCACCACCGGAGAGCACTTTCACTTTCTGGTCCCACGCCGGCAGGCGCAGGGCGTCGGCCGCAACTTCCATCTTGCGCTCGATGTCGTGGCCGTCGGTAGCCTGGATAATGGCTTCCAGTTCACCCTGTTTTTTCGCCAGTTCGTCGAAGTCGGCATCCGGTTCCGCGTAAGCCGCGTACACCTGATCCAGTTCGGCCAGGGCGTTATGCACATGGGCTACGGATTCGTCGACGATTTCCTTGACGGTTTTTTCTTCGTCAAGCTCCGGTTCCTGGGGCAGGTAACCCACATTGATGCCGGGCTGGGGGCGGGCTTCGCCGATGTAATCCTGGTCAACGCCCGCCATAATACGCAGCAGGGTGGATTTACCGGCACCGTTGAGGCCAAGCACGCCGATTTTGGCGCCCGGGAAGAAGCTCAGAGAAATGTCTTTCAGGATTTCCCGCTTGGGTGGAACCACCTTGCCCACGCGGTTCATGGTGTATACGTATTGGGCCATATTGGCGTAAACCTCATTGGAATCAGGTTCATGGATTCTGGCGGCGGTGGTGCGGGCAGCGGGGCAGGCCTTCAGGGATACGCTGTGAATACGTCCATGTACGCTCGACAAAATCATCCCTGATTT
>NZ_JBNFVX010000008.1:0-143523 GCF_049943275.1 Marinobacter sp. VGCF2001 | reverse complement strand
GAGGCCATGGATGGCCGGAGAGAAGCGCACAGGGAAGTGCTTGTAGCGGTTTCCGGAGAACAGGCCCGCACCATCGACCGGAGCTTGGAGATATTGGTATGGGCAATTCGGCGTGGACAAAAACCGCCAAAATCGCTTACAATAATGCGGTTTGACTGCACCAAGCGTACCTTTGAAAAGTTTATAAGAAAGCGGGACCGGGTTTTTACCCTGTCTCGCTTTTTTGCAACCTGAATATGCGCTTGCGTTCCTGTTCGTGACGAACTTACGCCACTCGATGAGGATACAAGCCTTGAGCACACCAGCAATCCTTGCACTCGCAGACGGAAGCCTCTTCTACGGCACTGCCATCGGCGCAGACGGAGAAACCAGCGGCGAGGTGGTGTTCAACACCGCCATGACCGGCTATCAGGAAATCCTGACCGACCCGTCCTACTCCCGTCAGCTCGTTACCCTCACGTATCCGCACATTGGCAACACCGGAGTTAACGAGGAAGACGTAGAATCCGACCGCATTCACGCCGCCGGACTGATCATCAGGGATCTCCCGTTGCTTGCCAGTTGCTGGCGGAGCCAGGACAGCCTTGATCATTACCTGCGAAGCAACAACATTGTTGGTATTGCCGACATTGATACCCGCCGCCTGACCCGCATTCTGCGGAACAAAGGCTCCCAGAGTGGAGCGATTGTTGCCGGTGAAAACGCCACTGCCGAACGCGCCCTGGAGTTGGCCGGCGCTTTCCCCGGGTTGAAGGGTATGGACCTGGCCAAAGAGGTGACCTGCACGGAAACCTACCAGTGGAACCAGACTGAGTGGAATCTGGCCGAAGGTTACGGTGAGCGTGACAACGCCAGGTTCAAAGTCGTTGCCTGGGACTACGGCGTGAAATTCAATATTCTGAGAATGCTGGCGGCCCGGGGTTGCGATCTCACCGTAGTGCCGGCCCAAACACCGGCTTCTGAGGTGTTGGCCATGAATCCGGACGGCATATTCCTGTCCAACGGCCCGGGCGACCCGGAGCCCTGCGACTACGCCATCACCGCCATCAAGGAAGTGCTGGAAACCGACATTCCGGTGTTTGGCATCTGCCTCGGTCACCAGTTGCTGGCTCTGGCCAGTGGCGCCAAGACCATGAAGATGGGTCACGGCCACCACGGCGCCAACCATCCGGTGCAGGATATCGCCGAGGGCACGGTCATGATCACCAGCCAGAACCACGGGTTTGCGGTGGATGAAGACACATTGCCCGCTAACGTTGAAGCCACCCACAAGTCCCTGTTCGACGGCACTCTGCAGGGTATCCGTCGCACAGACAAGTCTGCCTACAGCTTCCAGGGACACCCGGAAGCCAGTCCGGGCCCGCACGATGTGGCACCGTTGTTTGACGAGTTTATCCAGCTGATGGAAAGCCGATCTGCCTGAGGGCAAGGCCATCGCAGATAGCTCACCGGCGCAGACCATCGCGCTGCCAGAATTCAAAAGTTGCTGACAGGTTGACCAAGACATGCCAAAACGTACCGACATCCAAAGCATCCTGATCCTGGGCGCAGGCCCCATTGTGATCGGGCAGGCGTGCGAATTCGACTACTCCGGAGCCCAGGCCTGTAAGGCGCTGCGCGAAGAGGGTTACCGGGTAATCCTGGTGAACTCGAATCCGGCGACGATCATGACCGACCCGGTGATGGCGGATGCCACCTACATCGAGCCGATCACCTGGAAGACCGTCGAGAAAATCATCGAGAAAGAAAAGCCGGATGCCCTGCTGCCCACCATGGGCGGGCAGACCGCGCTCAACTGTGCGCTGGATCTGGAAAAACACGGCGTACTGGAAAAGCACGGCGTGGAAATGATCGGCGCTAATGCCGACACCATCGACAAAGCCGAAGACCGCGACCGCTTCGACAAGGCCATGAAGAAAATCGGTCTGGAGTGCCCGCGGGCCACCATCGCCCATTCCATGGACGAAGCCTGGAAAGTGGCTGACGATATTGGCTTCCCGTGTATCATCCGCCCGTCCTTCACCATGGGCGGTTCCGGCGGCGGTATTGCTTACAACCGCGACGAATTCGAAGAAATCTGTACCCGCGGTCTGGACCTGTCCCCGACCAACGAGCTGCTGATCGACGAATCGCTGATTGGCTGGAAAGAGTACGAGATGGAGGTGGTGCGCGACAAAGCGGACAACTGCATCATCGTCTGCGCCATCGAGAACTTCGATGCCATGGGCGTGCACACCGGCGACTCCATCACTGTGGCCCCGGCCCAGACCCTGACCGACAAGGAATACCAGATCATGCGGAACGCCTCCCTGGCGGTTCTGCGTGAGATTGGTGTGGAAACCGGCGGCTCCAACGTGCAGTTCGGCATCAATCCGGACACTGGGCGCATGGTTGTTATCGAAATGAACCCGCGGGTGTCCCGTTCCTCGGCGCTGGCGTCCAAGGCCACCGGCTTCCCGATCGCCAAGGTGGCGGCCAAACTGGCGGTAGGTTATACCCTGGACGAGCTGCAGAACGAGATTACCGGTGGTGTTACGCCGGCTTCGTTTGAGCCGTCCATCGACTACGTGGTCACCAAGATTCCCCGGTTCACCTTCGAGAAGTTCCCTCAGGCCGACGCCCGTCTGACCACCCAGATGAAATCCGTGGGTGAAGTGATGGCCATCGGCCGGACCTTCCAGGAATCGCTGCAGAAAGCCCTGCGCGGCCTGGAAGTGGGCTCCGAAGGCTTTGACGAGAAACTGGAAGATCTCAGTTCCCAGGACTCCCAGGAAACCCTGACCCGTGAACTGAACGTGCCCGGTGCCGAGCGTATCTGGTATATCGGTGACGCCTTCCGGGCTGGGCTGACCGTGGATGACCTGCATCAGCATACCCACGTAGACCCCTGGTATCTGGTACAGATCGAGGACTTGATCAAGGAAGAGCAGGCGCTGAAGAGTGCTGGCAAGGCCGATATTGACCAGGCCACCCTGTTCCGGCTCAAGCGCAAGGGCTTTTCTGACGCACGGCTGGCCAAACTGCTGGGCATCTCCGAGGTGAGCCTGCGCAAGCTGCGCCACGATCTGGATATCCGCCCGGTGTACAAGCGCGTGGATACCTGCGCTGCCGAGTTTGCCTCCGACACCGCCTATATGTACTCCACCTATGAGGAAGAGTGCGAGTCGGATGCCAGCGATCGAGAGAAGATCGTGGTGATCGGCGGCGGGCCCAACCGGATCGGCCAGGGCATCGAATTCGACTACTGCTGTGTGCACGCGGCCCTGGCCATGCGTGAAGACGGCTACGAAACCATCATGATCAACTGTAACCCGGAGACCGTGTCCACCGACTACGACACCTCCGACCGGTTGTACTTCGAGCCGATTACCCTGGAAGACGTGCTGGAAATCATTCACGTCGAGAAGCCCAAGGGCGTGATTGTCCAGTACGGCGGCCAGACCCCGCTGAAACTGGCCCGTGGCCTGGAAGCGGCCGGCGTGCCGATCATCGGCACCAGCCCGGACGCCATCGACCGTGCCGAGGATCGTGAGCGGTTCCAGCAGATGATCACCCGTCTGGGTTTGAAGCAGCCGGAAAACGCCACCGTGCGCAGTCACGAGGAAGGCATTCTGGCAGCCCGGGAAATCGGCTACCCACTGGTGGTGCGGCCGTCTTATGTCCTGGGTGGGCGCGCCATGGAAATCGTTTACGATGAGACCGAGTTGGTGCGTTATATGCGCAACGCGGTGCTGGTCTCCAACGACAGTCCGGTATTGCTGGACCATTTCCTGAATGCCGCTATTGAAGTGGATATCGACGCCATCTGCGACGGCACGGATGTGGTGATTGGTGGTATCATGCAGCATATCGAGCAGGCCGGAGTTCACTCGGGTGACTCGGCGTGTTCCCTCCCGCCCTACAGCCTCAGTAAAGATGTGCAAGACCAGATGCGCGATGCCGTTAAAAAGATGGCGATCGAACTGGATGTGATCGGGCTGATGAACGTGCAGTTGGCGTATCAGGACGGCGAGATCTATGTGATCGAGGTGAATCCGCGGGCCTCACGGACTGTTCCCTTTGTGTCGAAGGCGATTGGTGCGTCCCTGGCTGCGGTTGCCGCACGGGTTATGTCGGGCAAGAGCCTGAAGGAACTGAACTTCACGCAGGAAATTGTGCCGTCTTACTACGCGGTGAAAGAGTCCGTATTCCCGTTCAACAAGTTCCCGGCGGTAGACCCGATTCTCGGGCCGGAAATGAAGTCCACAGGTGAGGTGATGGGGCTGGGTGACAGCTTCGATGAAGCCTTCGCGAAAGCGGCCCTGGCCGTTGGTGAGCGATTGCCGGCTCAGGGCGTCGCTTTCATGTCGGTACGCGATGTGGATAAGCCGGGCGCTGCCAGTGTGGCGCGTGACCTGGTAGAGGCCGGGTTCAGGATTGTTGCCACCACCGGCACCGCCAAGGCGCTGGAAGCCGAGGGCATTGCCGTTGAGCGGGTGAACAAGGTGCGTGAGGGGCGGCCCCACATCGTTGACCTTATCAAGAACGGCCAGGTTCAGTTAATCATTAACACCACTGAGGGGCGCAAGGCGATTTCCGACTCGGCGCAGATCCGCCAGTCTGCCTTGCAGACCAAAGTAACCTACACAACCACACTGGCGGGTGGCGAAGCCCTCTGCCGGGCCATCAAGTTTGGCCCGGAACGCACGGTTCGCCGTCTCCAGGAACTACACGCAGGAAAGTAAGGCTATGGCTGACAGAGTACCTATGACCAAGGCGGGCGAAGACCGTCTGCGCGAGGAGCTGAAAAAGCTGAAGTCCGAGGATCGGCCGCGAGTGATTGCCGCCATTGCCGATGCCCGTGAGCACGGCGATCTGAAGGAGAACGCGGAATATCATGCCGCTCGCGAGCAGCAGAGCTTTATCGAGGGGCGCATCCAGGAGATCGAGGGCAAGCTGTCGTCGGCGCAGGTCATCGACGTAACCACCATGGAAAACACCGGCAAGGTGATCTTTGGTACAACCGTGCATCTGATTAACGTCGATACCGACGAAGAGGTGTGCTATCAGATCGTGGGTGAGGATGAGGCGGACATCAAGGCTGGCAAGCTGTCGGTGTCGTCTCCGATTGCGCGGGCCCTGGTGGGTAAGCACGTCGATGACGTGGTGGCAGTGCGTATCCCTTCGGGCACGGTGGAGTACGAGATTTCCGAAGTGGAATACATCTGACTTTGCGGTGAGAGAGAAGTTTAAAAAGCCGGCGCTGGAATACCAGCGCCGGCTTTTTTATCGCCTTGAACCGCTCATTGGTTGCGAAGCAGGTTCGACAGCTTGGGGTTCGGTTTTTTCGCCCGGCGAAGAATCACGGCAATTTTTCCAATGCTTTGTACCAGTTCGGCGCCAGAGGCTTCACACAATGCCTGAATTGCCTCCTGGCGCACTTCGCGATCCTGGCTGGCGACTTTGATTTTGATCAGTTCATGGTCGTTCAGGGCGCGCTCCAGTTCCTCCTGAAGCCCCTCAGACAGGCCCTTGTCGCCAACAATAATAACGGGCTTGAGGTTGTGGGCAATGGCCCGGTATTCCCGGCGCTGTTCCGGTGAAAGACTCATGATGTAATCTCTTAATTGGTGCAATTAACAAAAGGTCAGCGGTGTAGCCGCTGGCAACGTCGTATAATTGCCTGATTGTAACAGATCCCCGGTCCCGACAAATGGCCGTATTCACTTACAGGAGGTGTTGTAATTCAGTTCACAGCCTCCAATATAAGTAATATCGCGATCAGGTCCCGGATGCGCTGTTTCTGGTTTACCGGCGTACAATTGGTGTAAGGTGTCGAAAAGGGTTGATGCTCTTGTGGCGCCAATCCTGCAATTCACAGGTGATGATCCTTGAACGATATGGCAAAAAATCTGGTTCTCTGGCTAATCATAGCCGCCGTTCTGTTGATGGTGTTTCAGAATTTCTCTCCCACCACCACCGGACAGCAAGTTAATTATTCTCAGTTTGTCGAGATGGTCCAGCAGGGCCAGGTGCAGCAGGTCACGATTGATGGCTTGCAGGTGCAGGGTGTCCGTAATGACGGCTCTCAGTTCCAGAGCGTCCGGCCCCAGGTATCTGACAACAAGCTGATGGACGACCTACTCGCCAACAACGTAGAGGTGATCGGTAAGGAGCCGGAGCGCCAGAGCCTGTGGACGCAGCTGCTCGTGGCCGCGTTTCCGATATTGATCATTATTGCTCTGTTTGTGTTCTTCATGCGCCAGATGCAGGGCGGCGGAGGCGGCAAAGGCCCGATGTCGTTCGGCAAGAGCAAGGCCCGTCTGATGAGCGAAGATCAGATCAAGACAACCTTCTCGGATGTGGCGGGTGTTGATGAGGCCAAAGAAGACGTAAAGGAGCTGGTCGACTTCCTGCGCGACCCCAGCAAGTTCCAGCGCCTGGGCGGCCGCATTCCGAGGGGCGTATTGATGGTGGGGCCGCCGGGTACCGGTAAGACCCTGCTGGCCAAAGCCATTGCCGGTGAGGCAAAGGTACCCTTCTTCTCGATTTCCGGTTCGGACTTCGTGGAAATGTTTGTCGGGGTCGGCGCATCGCGGGTACGCGATATGTTCGAGCAGGCGAAAAAGCAAAGCCCCTGCATCATCTTCATCGATGAGATCGACGCCGTGGGTCGGCACCGGGGTGCTGGTATGGGTGGCGGCCACGATGAGCGCGAGCAGACCCTGAATCAGCTCCTGGTCGAAATGGACGGTTTCGAGGGCAATGAAGGCGTTATCGTTATTGCCGCAACCAACCGTCCGGATGTGCTGGACCCGGCCTTGTTGCGTCCGGGACGGTTTGACCGTCAGGTGGTGGTGAGTTTGCCGGACATCATTGGTCGCGAGCAGATCCTCAAGGTGCACATGAAGAAAGTGCCCCTGGCCGATGGCATTGATCCGGGTGTGATCGCCCGAGGAACACCGGGCTTCTCCGGTGCCGATCTTGCCAACCTGGTGAACGAAGCCGCGCTGTTTGCAGCTCGCCGTAATCAGCGGCTGGTTTCCATGGAAGAACTGGAGTTGGCCAAAGACAAGATCATGATGGGTGCCGAGCGCAAGTCCATGGTGATGAGTGAGAAAGAAAAGCGGAATACCGCCTATCACGAATCGGGCCATGCGATTGTCGGGCGGCTGATGCCCGAGCACGACCCGGTTTACAAGGTCAGTATCATTCCGCGCGGGCGGGCACTGGGTGTCACCATGTTCCTGCCGGAGGAAGACAAGTACAGTCATTCCAAGCGTTACCTGACCAGTTCAATCTGCAGCTTGTTCGGTGGTCGTATTGCCGAAGAGCTGACCCTGGGCTTTGAGGGTGTGACTACAGGCGCGTCGAATGACATCGAGCGTGCCACCAGTCTGGCCCGGAACATGGTTACCCGGTGGGGTCTGTCCGAGAAACTGGGGCCACTGCAGTACGATACCGATAGCGAAGAGCCGTTCCTGGGCCGGTCTGCGGGACAAGCTCATACCGTGTACTCCCCGGAAACCGCTCAGCGTATTGACGAAGAGGTCAGAAACATCATCGACTCGTGCTATGAGTCGGCCAAGCAAATCCTGGTGGATAACCGGGACAAGCTGGACATGATGGCCGAGGCCCTGATGAAGTACGAAACCATCGATCGTTATCAGATTGATGACATCATGGCTGGCAATGAGCCCCGGCCCCCGAAAAATTGGGGTGGCAACGGCCCAACTGGCGGTGTGGCGGCCGAAGAGCCCGAGCCGGCTCCAAAGCCTCAGGGCGATGATGACGGGCGCCAGCCCGGTGTCGGTCGCCCGGCTGGCGAGCACTGACCGGCCATCTCTTAATGAAGAAAGTGACGCCGCCCGGTTCCCGGGCGGCGTTTGTTTTTATTCCTGCCTGACGCCCTGCCTTTGGAAGATTCGCTATGAAACTGAATTTCGCTGGCCGCGAACTGGACCTGTCCAGATGCCACGTGATGGGAATCCTTAATGTTACGCCCGACTCTTTTTCCGATGGCGGGCTTTTTAATTCCCGGGAGTCTGCCCTGTTGAGGGCTCGCCAGATGGTCAGCGATGGCGCATCGTTTATTGATGTCGGGGGCGAATCCACACGTCCGGGGGCTGCTGCGGTGTCCACCCAGGAAGAGTTGGACCGGGTTTGCCCGGTGGTAGAGGCGATTGCCAGAGAGCTTGATGCGGTCATTTCGATCGATACCAGCAACCCCAAAGTTATGGCGGAGGCCGCAAAACTGGGGGCGGGGCTGATCAACGACGTGCGTGCGCTGCAGCGCGAGGGTGCGCCTGAGGTGGCAGCCAAAGCCGGTATTCCCGTATGCATCATGCACATTCAGGGCGAGCCTGAAACCATGCAGAAAGACCCCCGTTACCGGAATGTGCGCCGGGACGTCAGTGCGTTCCTGGTGGAGCGGATGAGAGTGGCTGAGCGTGCCGGTGTTCGCCCGGAGGATATTATTCTGGACCCCGGTTTTGGTTTCGGTAAGAGCGTGGACCATAACTATCAGTTGCTGGCTTCATTGGAGCAACTTCATATTCTTGGGCACCCGTTGCTGATTGGCCTGTCCCGCAAGTCGATGCTGGGTGCTGTGACCGGCCGGGATGTTAATGAACGGTTGCCGGCCAGTCTCGCTGCCGCGACAATAGCGGTCATGAAAGGCGCCAGCATTCTCCGTGTTCATGATGTACGGGAAACGGTGGACGCGGTAAGTATCGTAAGGGCAGCGAAGGAGGCAGTCTGATGACGCAGCGCAAATATTTTGGTACCGATGGCATTCGTGGGCGTGTGGGTGATCGCCCGATCACTCCCGAGTTCATGTTGCACCTGGGGTGGGCCGCAGGTCAGGCATTCAAACGCCAGGGGCAGCGTAACAGCGTCCTGATTGGCAAGGATACCCGCCTGTCCGGCTATATGTTCGAATCCGCACTCGAGGCGGGGCTTGCGGCGGCAGGCGTTGATGTCAAACTTCTCGGCCCCATGCCCACGCCAGCCATTGCCTATCTCACCCGAACGTTCCGGGCATCCGCAGGGATTGTCATCAGTGCCTCCCACAACCCTCACCATGACAACGGCATCAAGTTTTTTTCCTCCGAGGGAACCAAGCTGGACGATGCCCTTGAAGCGGAAATCGAGCGTTGGCTGGATCGGCCCATTGAGGTGTGCAGTCCTGAGGAGCTGGGTAAGGCGAGCCGGGTTGATGATGCACCTGGTCGCTATGTCGAATTCTGCAAGAGCACTGTGCCCAACGAATTTACCCTCGATGGTATGCACCTGGTTCTGGATTGCGCCCATGGCGCGACCTATCATGTTGCACCCAAGGTGTTTCGGGAACTGGGGGCCAGAGTGACCGTTATCGGTGCCGAGCCGGATGGTCTGAATATCAACCTTAACGTCGGTTCCACCCATCTCGAGGCGCTCAGGCAAACCGTTGCGGAGAAAAATGCAGACCTGGGTGTGGCGTTCGATGGTGACGGCGACCGGGTGCTGATGGTCGATCGCGACGGTTCGGAGGTTGATGGTGATGAGTTGCTCTATATTCTCGCGTCCCGGCGCCAGGCTGAGGGTCGTCTTGATGGGGGCGTGGTCGGGACCCTGATGACCAACCTCGGAGTGGAGCTGGCGCTTCGTGAACTGGGTGTTGCGTTTGAACGGGCCAAGGTGGGTGATCGTTATGTTATGGAGCGCCTGCTGAGCAACAACTGGTCCCTTGGCGGCGAGGGCTCCGGCCATATGGTTATCCGTGATTGCACGACCACGGGCGACGGCATTGTTTCCGCCCTGCAGGTGCTGCTGGCAGTGCGCCGGTCAGGTAAAACTATGGAGGAGTTGCGGCGGGGTATGAGTAAATTGCCCCAGAAGATGATCAATGTTCGTGTTGATGAGCGGTTTGACCCACTGAGTCGCACGGATATCGTAGAAGCAATGGCGCGTGCCGAGGCGTCATTGGGTGATGCCGGGCGCATTTTGCTTCGTGCTTCCGGAACGGAGCCCCTGATTCGGGTGATGGCTGAGGGTCAGAGTGCTGACGATATCTCCCGGGTGGTTGAGGAGCTGGCACAGGTGGTGGAGCGCTCAACACCCTGAAGTCGAAGGGGTAGTTGTGTGCGGTCAATGACTGCTGTATAGTTTCGCCTCCCTTTTGTTCGGGACTGTCGAGGACAGAGATGCGTCGCAAAATTGTTGCCGGAAACTGGAAGATGAACGGGTCGAAAGACCTGGTGAAGCGCCTGGTTGGCTCGATTAGCGAGCAGTCCGGCAGTGGTGGTGTAGAGGTCGTGATTGTTCCTCCGGCCATCTATCTGAGCGAAGTCGCCGAGTTTGCGGGTGGCGAAGTGGCCACTGGGTTGCAAAATGTGTCCCAATGGCAGGCCGGCGCATACACTGGCGAGATTTCCGCCGGTATGGCCCGTGATATGGGGTGCGCTTATATACTGGTGGGCCATTCCGAGCGTCGCCAGCTTTTCGGCGAGACCGACGGGGTTGCCGCAGAAAAAGTGAAGCAGGTGCTTGCCAGCGGGCTGACAGCGATGCTTTGCGTGGGTGAAACGCTCGAAGAGCGGGAAGCCGGTGAGGCGGTGTCCGTGGTCGCTGCTCAGGTTCGCAAAGGGCTGGCTTCGGTATCCGGTGATCAATGGCGCCGGGTTGTTGTTGCCTATGAGCCGGTCTGGGCGATCGGTACCGGAAAAACCGCAACAGCCGCAGACGCTCAAGCGATGCATTTGGAGATCCGTAATGTGCTTGCTGGCATGAAAGCGCCGGCGAATGAGGTTTCGGTACTTTACGGCGGCAGTGTAAAAGCGGATAATGCGCCCGCTCTATTCGCAGAGCCGGATATTGATGGCGGCCTTATTGGTGGCGCCTCGTTGAAGGCCGAAGAATTTATCAGTATTTGCCGGGCTTTTCCGGCAGATGCCTAAGCCGACACGTTTACGAGAGTCTGTATGGATTGGTTGGAAACACTGGTAGTTGTTGTTCACGTCGTGATCGCCGTGTCGCTGGTGGGTCTGGTTCTGATCCAGCAGGGCAAAGGTGCGGACGCCGGGGCAGCTTTCGGTGGTGGTGCCTCACAGACGGTGTTTGGCAGTCAGGGTAGTGGTAGCTTCCTGACCCGGATGACCACCTTCATGGCGGTGATCTTTTTTGTGACAAGTTTTTCGCTGGCTATCTTTGCCAAGCAGCGCGCAGAAGTGGCTGGTGAAGCGGGTATTCCTGTCGTTCAGGAATCCGCCGAGGTCAACGCGCCGGCTGAGCAGGCCCCGACTGATGTCGAGGCAGGAGCAGGCAGCGAATCCGAGGGCGGGGACACGCTTCCCGAACTCGAGTAAAGAATGATGCCCGGGTGGTGAAATTGGTAGACACGCTATCTTGAGGGGGTAGTGACGAAAGTCGTGCCGGTTCGAGTCCGGCCCCGGGCACCATATTGAAGAAAACGGCTTGGCAAAACCAGGTCGTTTTTTTTGGTCAGTCCTTGACCAGTCCGTGCGGCATCATTATACTGCCGCGGATATTGGAGCCTGTGTCGATCGGGTTCCCAGGCAGGCCAGGTGTCTGTCGGCAAGACGCTCGAAAGGGTTGGCGTTTTGCGAATTCTTGCAACAAAAAGCCCCAACTATCGGGGCTTTTTGATTAAGGGGCCTGGCGCAAGGGCCCTGGTGCATAAAAGGGCTGATCAACAGCCCTTTTTTTGTTTTTGTACCCTGAAAATCTGGAAATGGAGGCGGCGACACTTGTCAGCCAAACTGAAACAACTGGAAGACATCCTGCGCCCGGTGGTCGAGGGCCTGGGTTATGAATTCTGGGGCATTGAATTTCGCTCCCAGGGGCATCATTCCAAGCTCCGGGTGTTTATCGATGATGCCGAAAACGGTATTGGTATCGAGGATTGCGAAAAAGTCAGCCGGCAGGTCAGCGGCGTGATGGATGTCGAAGACCCGATTCAGACCGAGTACACCCTGGAGGTGTCTTCCCCCGGCATGGACCGGCCTCTGTTCCGCCTTGAACAGTACGAGGCGTTCACCGGTCACCAGGTTCAGATCAAGTTGCGTATGGCGTTTGAAGGTCGGCGCAAGTTCCAGGGCCTGATCAAGGGTGTGGACGGTGACGAGGTGGTGGTTGTTGTGGATGACCACGAGTACCTGCTGCCTTTCGACAGTATTGAGAAAGCCAATATAGTGCCGATTTTCGAGTGACATATTCGAATAAATTTTCAGACGTATGGTTTATTTTGAGGGCAGGGCAATCCCATGAGTAAAGAGATCTTGCTGGTCGTGGAATCCGTCTCGAACGAAAAAGGTGTCGAGAAGGATGTAATTTTCGAGGCGATTGAACTCGCACTCGCTACCGCGGCCAAAAAACGTTACGAAGACGAAGACGCCGATATCCGGGTTGCCATCGATCGCCGCACCGGAGAGTACGAAACCTTTCGCCGTTGGCTGGTGGTTGATAACGATGCAGTGCCAGCGCTGGGCACTGAACTGACCCTGCAGGAAGCGGAAGAGATTGATACCGACCTGAAGCCTGGCGATACCCACGAAGAAAAGGTGGAGTCCGTTGCCTTTGGTCGTATTGGCGCGCAGGCCGCCAAGCAGATTATTTTCCAGAAAGTTCGCGAAGCTGAGCGCACCAAGATTGTCGATAGCTATCGCGATCGTGTTGGTGAGCTGGTCTCCGGAACCGTGAAAAAGGTTACCCGCGATAACGTAATTGTTGATCTGGGGGCTAATGCCGAGGCGCTGCTGCCACGTGAGCATCTTATTCCGCGGGAAACTTTCCGGATGGGCGATCGCGTGCGCGCATTGTTGCTCGAGATCCGGACCGATCACCGGGGGCCGCAGCTGATTTTGAGCCGCACGGATTCCCAGATGCTGATTGAACTGTTCCGCATCGAGGTGCCCGAGATTGCTGAGGAGTTGATCGAAATTCGTGGTGCGGCCCGTGACCCGGGCTCCAGAGCGAAGATTGCGGTAAAAACAAACGACCGCCGGATCGACCCGGTAGGCGCGTGCGTTGGTATGCGTGGTTCCCGGGTTCAGGCCGTCTCCAACGAGTTGGGCGGCGAGCGTGTGGACATCGTGCTTTATGACGATAACCCGGCGCAGCTGGTAATCAACGCAATGGCGCCAGCAGAAGTGGCTTCCATCGTGATGGATGAAGACCGTCACACCATGGAGGTCGCCGTGGCTGAGGATAACCTGGCTCAGGCGATTGGCCGTAATGGCCAGAACGTTCGCCTGGCGACCGACCTGACCGGCTGGACTCTGAACGTGATGACCGAAGAGGAAGCGGGTGAGCGCCAGGAGCAGGAACACAACCGTCTGGTTGAGCATTTCACCGCTCATCTGGATGTGGACGAAGAATTTGCCAGTGTGCTGATTGAGGAAGGCTTTACTTCTATCGAAGAAGTGGCCTACGTGCCCATGGAAGAAATGCTGGCGATTGAGGGCTTTGACGAGGACACCGTCACTGAATTGCGCCGCCGGGCCAAGGATGTGTTATTGAACCAGGCGCTGGCCAGTGAGGAAGCTCTGGAGGGTTCAGAGCCTGAGGAAGATCTTCTGACTATGGACGGCATGGACCGTAGCCTGGCCTTCAAACTGGCCGGCATGGGCGTGCGGACAATGGAAGATCTGGCGGAGCAGTCGATTGATGAACTGCTTGAAATTGAAGGTATGGATGAAGAGCGCGCCGGTCAGCTGATTATGACTGCGCGCGCACCCTGGTTTGAAGACCAGGCCTGATTCGGGAGAGGAGGACCAGTATGGCTGAAGTAACGGTAAAACAACTGGCCGCAGATGTAGGCGCTCCCGTGGATCGTTTGCTGAAGCAGATCGTTGAGGCCGGGCTCAAGGCCCGCAAAGAAGACGATGCTGTCACCAGCGATGAGAAGCAGCAGTTGCTGGCCTATCTGAGAAAAACGCATGGCGATGCGGATGCTGAACCACGCAAGATTACACTGAAGCGCAAAACCACGACGACACTGAAGGCCGGTAAGGCCAAGACCGTCAATGTAGAAGTGCGCAAACGCCGCACCTACATCAAGCGCGCAGAGCTGCAGCCCGAGCCGGAAGCCGAAGCGCCGGTAACGGAAGAGCCGGTGCAGACGCCGACAGCCGAACAGGCGCCGGCGGAAGAGGCGCCGAAAGTGGCAGCGGAAGCAGCGCCTGCTGAGGAGTCCGGCACAGACACACCGGCGCCGCTAGAAGCCGAAGCCGGGACTGCTCCGGAAGCTGCTCCAGAAACCGCAGAACCTGCCATCGCGCCGGAGGATATTCCCATGCCTCCGCCCGAGGAGGAAGGTCGGGATCGCAAGCCCAAGAAGAAGAAAGAGAAGGTGCGTGAGCGCGGCGACGATATCGAAGAAGGCAAGCCTAAGAAGAAGCAGGCTGGCCACCGCGGCCCTCGCAGCCGTCCGGTAGAAGAGCCTCTGGTGATTTCAGAGGACGAGGAAGAAACGGTTCCTCGTAAACAGCTGCGGGCCAAAAAGAAACCGAAAGAAAAGCGTCATGCTTTCGAGAGGCCCACAAAGCCCATGGTAAGAGAAGTAGAAATTCCGGAAACCATCACCGTTGGTGATCTCGCCCAGCGCATGGCCGTTAAGGCCGCTGATGTTATTAAAACCCTGATGGGTATGGGCGTCATGGCTACCATCAACCAGGCGCTGGATCAGGAAACGGCCGTTCTGGTGACCGAAGAGTTGGGCCATAAGCCCAAGTCGGTCAGTGAGGATGCCTTTGAGGAAGAAGTGCTGAGTGAAATCACCGGCGATAACGAAGGCAAGGAAAAAATCAAACGGGCGCCGGTTGTCAGCGTGATGGGTCACGTCGACCACGGCAAGACCTCGCTGCTTGATTATATCCGTCGTGCGAAGGTTGCCTCGGGTGAGTCCGGTGGTATTACCCAGCATATCGGTGCCTACCATGTAGAAACCGATCACGGCATGGTGTCGTTCCTGGATACTCCGGGCCACGCGGCATTTACCGCCATGAGGGCGCGTGGTGCCCAGTGTACCGATATCGTCATTCTGGTTGTGGCCGCCGACGACGGCGTAATGCCGCAAACCAAGGAAGCCGTTGAGCACGCTCGCTCAGCCGGTGTTCCCCTCGTCGTTGCCATCAACAAGATGGACAAGGAAGAGGCCGATCCTGACCGGATCAAGAACGAGCTCTCTGCGTTGGACGTGATCCCCGAAGACTGGGGCGGCGACGTGCAGTTCGTGCCAGTCTCTGCACACACCGGTGCGGGCATCGACGACCTGCTCGAGGCGGTACTGCTGCAAGCCGAGATTCTGGAACTGGATGCGTCTCCGGATGCCGTAGCGAAAGGCGTTGTGGTTGAATCCAGCCTGGAGCGTGGCCGTGGTTCTGTGGCCACGGTACTGGTACAGAACGGTACCTTGCGCCAGGGCGAAATGGTTGTGGCCGGTGCCTTCTTCGGTAAGGTTCGCGCCATGACCGACGAAGCTGGCCGCCAGGTAAAAGAGGCCGGCCCTTCTATTCCGGTTGAAATCCTCGGCCTTAACGGTACGCCGGATGCCGGCGACGAGTTCTTCGCCGTGGCCGACGAGAAGAAGGCCAAAGAGCTGGCTGAGTTCCGCCAGACCCGCGAGCGCGAGCAGCGTCTGCAGCGTCAACAGGCCGCCAAGCTCGAGAATATGTTCGAGAACATGGGTAAAGACGAAGTCAAAACCCTGAATGTCGTTCTCAAAACCGACGTGCGTGGTTCTCTGGAAGCTATTACCAAGGCCCTGCAGGACCTGGGTAACGATGAGGTTCAGGTGAAGATCGTATCCTCTGGTGTTGGCGGTATCGCTGAAACCGACGTCAGCCTGGCCATGGCCACCAATGCCGTCATCTTTGGTTTCAACGTTCGTGCCGATACCGCGTCCAAGCGCCTGGTTGAGCAGGAAGGTCTGGATCTGCGCTACTACAGCATCATCTACAACCTGATTGATGACGTGAAAGCAGCGCTGACCGGTATGCTCAAGCCGGAGTTCCGCGAAGACATCGTTGGTATTGCCGATGTGCGTGATGTGTTCCGTTCACCGAAGTTCGGCCAGGTAGCTGGCTGTATGGTGACCGAGGGCAACGTATACCGTAACAAGCCGATTCGCGTGCTGCGTGACAACGTGGTGATCTTTGAAGGCGAGCTGGAGTCTCTGCGTCGCTTCAAGGACGACGTCCAGGAAGTCCGTAACGGCATGGAGTGTGGTATTGGTGTTAAAGGCTACGACGTGAAAGTGGGCGACCAGATCGAGGTATTTGATCGCGTCCGCGTTGAACGTAAGCTTGAGTCTACGGGGGCCTGATGGCACGGGAATACAGTCGCGTAGATCGCATTGGCGATCAGATGCAGCGAGAGCTGGCGCAGCTGATCCAGCGCGAGGTGAAAGACCCTCGCGTTGGTATGGTCACCGTCAATGATGTGAAAGTCAGCCGTGACCTGGGCTATGCCGATATTTACGTTTCGCTGTTGTCTACGGAAGAGCTGACCGAGGAGTCCCCGGAAGTTCAGGATTCCCTCACAGTGCTTAACAAAGCGTCAGGGTTTCTTCGTGGCCAGGTTGGCCGGGCGATGAAGCTCCGCGTGGTACCTCAGCTGCGGTTCCACTTTGATAAGCTGTTGGGTCAAAGTCGCAAGATGGACAAACTGATTCGTGAAGCGGTTGGCGACAAGCCCTCCGTTCCGCGTGATGACAACGATGACCCGGTTTCTGACAACCCGGAGCGTGACGCTTGAGCCGAAGACGCAAAGGCCGTGATGTAAGCGGCATTCTGGTGATCGATAAACCTCAGGGCGTGACCTCCAACGGGATTCTGCAACAAGTGAAGCGCCTGTATGGTGCGGCGAAAGCCGGCCATACCGGGGCGCTTGACCCGCTGGCTACCGGAGTTCTGCCGTTGTGCTTTGGTGAGGCGACCAAGTTCTCCCAGACCATGCTCGACAGCGACAAGGCCTATATCACGACCGCCCGTCTCGGAGTGAAAACCGAAACAGGTGACAGTGAGGGCGCGATCGTTGCGGAAACCACCGTTCCGGCCCTGACCGAAGCCGACGTTGAAGCCGTACTGGAATCGTTCCGCGGCGACATTCAACAGGTCCCTTCTATGTATTCGGCCCTGAAGCACAACGGTCGGCCGCTGTACGAATACGCCCGTGAGGGCATCGAGATTGAGCGCCCGGCGCGGCCAGTGACGATTTACGAGCTGAAATTGCTGGCCGTCCGTGAGCAGGAACTTGATCTGGCGGTTACCTGCACCAAGGGTACGTACATCCGCTCATTGGTTGAGGATATTGGCGAGGCGCTGGGCTGTGGTGCTCATGTCAGCGCGCTGCGTCGTACCCTGGCGACGGGCTACACGCTGGCCGATGCCTGCGATGTGAAAGACCTGGAGGCCATGCGTGAGCAGGGGGAAAGCCTTGATGGCTTGTTGCTGCCTCCGGAAACTGCTCTGACCATGTTTCCGGAATACCGCCTGTCGGGCACGTTGCTGGTGTCGATCTTGAACGGACAACCGGTTAGAATACCTGATCAGCCTTTCGAAGGGTTTGTGCGCCTCTATGGCGAGCATTCCTTTGTCGGGCTGGCAGAAGCAATGCCGGAAGGCACAGGCACGCAACTGGTGCCGCGCCGACTGGTCAAGAGCAGTAAAAGGTAACAAGCCTTTTGCTGATTAGCCGGGCTGTAGAGATGCGCGGTTCGGCTGAACAGATATGCATCGCAAACAATGAGGTGAAATATGGCACTGTCTGCCAGTGAGAAAGCTCAGATCGTTACTGATTACCAGCAAGGTGAAGGCGATACCGGTTCCCCTGAAGTACAGGTGGCTCTGTTGTCTGCCAACATCAACAAGCTGCAGGGTCATTTCAAGGCCAATAAGCAGGATCACCATTCCCGCCGTGGCCTGATCCGGATGGTTAACCAGCGTCGTAAGCTGCTGGATTACCTGAAGCGCAAAAACGCTGACCGTTACCTGGAACTTATCCAGCGTCTGGGTCTGCGTCGCTAATCCGGGTGTAGCGACCTGATGGCTGGCCCGGGTTTTCCGGGTTCAGCCGTGCTTCTCTCCCGCTTTCTGCCTCGATCTCTCCGAACGAGCAGATGGCGTTTTTTGCTGCAGTTGATTTGTCTGTGAAACCGAAGGATTTTCCCTGTCACAATGGAAAGCCGCTATTGATAGCAGGTTGTTGAAAGCCCGGGAACCAAAGCCGGGGTTTTGCAACAGCCTGTTAGCTTTCAGACGGGTTGCCTTTCGGTTCACTGATCAGACGGCTGCAGTTGTTGGAATACGACGAATGAATGGGTCATTCGTCGGAATTTATAAACGTTGAAAATGCAGGAGTCTGCTGTGGAACTGCAACCACGTATCAAAACATTTGAACTGGGTGGCGAGACCTTCACCCTAGAGACTGGCCGTGTTGCGCGCCAGGCCACCGGCGCCGTTCTGGTTAGTACTGGCGATACCGCTGTTCTTGGCACTGTGGTAGGTGCCAAAGAGCCGAAGCCGGGCCAGGGTTTCTTCCCTCTGACCGTGAACTATCAGGAAAAAACCTACGCCGCGGGTAAGATCCCGGGTGGCTTTTTCAAGCGTGAAGGTCGTCCGTCCGAGAAAGAGACGCTGACCTCCCGTCTGATCGACCGTCCGATCCGTCCGCTGTTCCCGACTGGTTACATGAACGAAGTCCAGGTTGTGTTGACGGTTATGTCGGCCAGCAAGAATCACGATCCGGACATCGCAGCGATGATCGCGGCTTCAGCCGCCCTGGCTATCTCGGGCATCCCCTTCGACGGTCCTATCGGTGCAGCTCGTGTGGGTTATACCAACGAGAAAGGCTATTTCCTGAACCCGACTTTCGAAGAGCTCGGTACGTCCCTGCTGGACATGGTCGTTGCCGGTACCGACGATGCGGTATTGATGGTTGAATCCGAGGCCAAAGGCCTGACGGAAGACCAGATGCTGGGTGCCGTGCTGTTTGGTCACCAGGAAATGCAGACAGCCATCAACGCCATCAAGGAATTTGCTGCTGAAAACGGCAAGCCGCGTTGGGAGTGGAAGCCGGAGGCTGAGAACACTGAGCTTCTGAATGCTATCCAGGCTGAATTCGGTGGCGCCATCGAAGAAGCCTACGCCATCCGCGACAAGATGGCTCGTTATGAGCGTCTGGGCGAGATCAAGAGCGCTGCTGTTGAAAAGCTGGCCGGTGAAGAAGACAACCAGCCGACCGAAGACGTAGTGAAAAAATATTTCGGCAAGGTCGAGAAGTCGGTTGTTCGTCAGCAGGTTATCGAGGGTAAGCCCCGGATTGACGGTCGCGACAACAAGACTGTTCGCCCGATTGAAGTGGAAGTGGGTGTACTGCCGTCGGTTCACGGTTCTGCGCTGTTTACCCGTGGTGAGACCCAGGCGATTGTTACTGCTACGTTGGGTACCACCCGTGACGTGCAGACCATCGATGCCCTGGAAGGCGAACGTAAAGATCCGTTCCTGTTCCACTATAACTTCCCTCCGTACTCTGTAGGCGAAGCTGGCCGTATGGGCACTCCGGGCCGTCGTGAAATCGGCCACGGTCGCCTGGCCAAGCGAGGTGTAGCTGCGGTTATGCCGACCATCGAAGAGTTCCCGTACGCTATCCGTGCGGTATCCGAGATCACGGAATCCAACGGTTCCAGCTCCATGGCTTCCGTGTGTGGTTCTTCCCTGGCTCTGATGGATGCCGGTGTGCCTCTGAAAGCGCCGGTGGCAGGTATTGCCATGGGTCTGGTCAAGGAAGGCGACAAGTTCGCTGTATTGACCGACATCCTGGGTGACGAAGACCACCTGGGCGACATGGACTTCAAGGTTGCCGGTACCAAAGAGGGCGTTACCGCCCTGCAGATGGATATCAAGATTCAGGGCATCACCGACGAAATCATGGAACTTGCTCTGGAACAGGCCAATGCTGCGCGCCTGCACATTCTGGGCGAGATGAACAAGGTGATCTCCGAATCCCGTGCCGAGTTGTCTGACCGTGCGCCAAGCATCACCACCATCAAGATCCATCCGGACAAGATCCGTGATGTTATCGGTAAAGGTGGCGCGACCATTCGTGGTATCTGCGACGAGACCGGTGCCTCCATCGATCTGGACGACGACGGCAACGTGAAGATCTATGCCGCTGATGCTGCCGCCGCTCAGGCTGCTGTAAACCGGGTCAAGGAAATCACCGCCGAGATCGAAGTGGGCGCAATCTATAAGGGGCGCGTGGAGCGCATTGTGGACTTCGGTGCCTTTGTTAACATTCTGCCGGGTAAGGATGGTCTGGTTCACATTTCCCAGATCTCTGATCGCCGCATCGAGAACGTAACTGACGAGCTGAGCGAAGGTCAGGAAGTTCTGGTGAAGGTATTGGATGTAGACAATCGTGGTCGCGTTAAGCTGTCCATGAAGGAAGTTAAGGAAGGCGAGCAGCCGACTGACTTCGCTGACTGATTTTCAGGTTAGTCAGTAGTGAGAAGCCCGCCTTTTGGCGGGTTTTCTCGTTTCTGGGCTGGTTAGTTTGGGTGCCTTCCCCAACCTCTGCGCTAAATCTCGTGCTGGCCTCTAAAAGCCTTTTCCATGAATTCCAGCACTGCCTCCCTGTAGGCCGGAATCACAAACGTCGCCGCATGGGGCGTATCGGTCTGCAAGAACTCCTTGGGCTGCTCCGCCGCCTCATAAAGCCGCACGCCGTGCTCAAACGGAATAATGCCATCCCGAACGCTGTGGATAACCATCACCGGCACCGGTGAGAGGCCGGCGATGTGGTCTGTACCTTCGTAGTCATCTGGGATGGTCCAGCTCAGGGGGTACTGGAATGGCCAGGTGAGCCAGAACTGGTCGAGTTTTTCCCGGGCGATGTAACGAAAGCCGGAGAAGGTGCCATCGAGGATGATGCCGTTCAGGGCGGGTTGTTCGTTGCGTTGTGTCCATTCGCTGGCGAGGGCGATACCCAAAGCGCCACCGAGGCTCTGGCCGAGCAGGTAGAGTGGGCGCTCGCTGGCCGTATCCTGTTCGACGAGCCAACGCAGGCCGGTTTCAACATCGTGCAGGACACCTTCGATATCGGGGGCGCCAGTGGACTGCCCGTAACCACGATAATCGATGGTGAACACGTTGAAGCCCTGTTCGGGCAGCCAGGCAATGTTGAGAATATGGGCGCTGACGTTCTGGGCGTTGCCGTGCAGATAGTAGATTGTGCCCTTTGCCGGTTCCTCGCTGAGAGCCGGGAGCCACCAGCCGTGGAGGGTTTCGCCATCGGCTGTGTTCAGGTAGATGTCGTCGTATTCCAGGTTGAGCCGGTCCGGGGTGATGTAGGTAGCTTTATTCGGGTAGAAGAACACGCTGCTGCAGCCGGTTTGCAGCAGGGTGATGAGGGCCAGCAGGGCGACGACGGCCGCCCTGTGGGTCAGAAGTACGCGTGCAGTCCCGCTTGCCATGTGCTCTGGTACCTGTGGTAGTGGTTTTCCCGCGTGAACTTGGTGAACAGGCTGAATTCCCGGCCAATGTGCCAGTTGGCTTCGGCGTACAGCTGGTCTTGCCGGTGTTGGCTGCTGACGATCCAGGCTTTGGTTTTTACGCCGGCCAACAGACTGAAGCGGTTGTTCTGGTGCAGCAGGCCGAAGTCTGCGCCCGGAGCGACGTCGTAGCCACGTTTGATGTCATCATCGATTTCCACATCGGCCGTGGCGATGGCAAAGGCCTGGGTGTTCTGGCCAAGGCGCCAGCTGCCGCCGGCGCCGCCTTCAAGGTAGGGTGCCAGGACTCTGTCGGTGCCTGTGTCGGTGCGCCGGCCGCCAAAGCCGACTTGCCAGGAAATAGGAGCAAAGAACTGGTTTCGTGGGCTGAGAGAGCGAATTTCCACGCCGGTCAGCCGTTCTATCTGAAGCTCGTCATTGTCGTGATAAAGGCGTGTATCCAGGCGCAGGAACTGTAATTGAGCGCCACTGCGATAGCCCGCTGGCGGATCCAGCAGGTCGTGATAGGCCGGCCGGATGGTCAATTCGGTGAATTCGTTATGGGCCAGTTGGCCGGCACCCAGGCTGAGCCGGAAGGTGTCGTGGCCCTGATCATCACGAATCTGTGGCTCCGGCACGTCCGGAAGGCTTTCTTCGCTGTCAATCTGACTGCGGGATACCAGCAACTGGTGTGACAAGGGCGCGGCCTTTTCCCGCGGCCAGCCTTCTGCCTCGCTCTGGTAGCGAACGAAATCGTAGGTGGCGTCCAGCAGTCTGGCACGGCTCTTGTCTTCAAGTTCACGCACTTCCGGGCCATTCACCTCGACATAGCCACTGGTCATGGCCGCCGCAATCGTCTGGTGTTCTGAAGGCAGTGTGTTCAGGCGGTGAGCCACGGCAGTGGCCGCGGATGGGCGGTAATGAACGCTTTCGACCAGCCCGGCATCGCGAACCCAGCGAACGGTGTCAGATGGAATAGCGTGAGTACTTACTTCGCTCAGAAGCTCAGTGCCCGGGCGGGCGGCATCGATCAGCGCCAGCAAGCGGTAGGCGCAGTTCTCATCGAAGAAGTAATAGTCAAAATTTTTGTCCTGGATTTCCCAGGTGTGCGCCAGCAGTGTGTCTACTTCCTGTTGGTCCAGGTTCAGGGTGTACTCCCACAGATCCCGGTGTTCAATGTCGTTATACAGCCGGATCATTTCGTAGTAGGGCTTGATGGAGGTAATGCCGGGGTAGCCGCCGAAAATGCCCCGGTAGGCAAACAGCAATTCGCTGTCGTGCTCTGCGGCATCTGCCGCGTAGGAAATGGTATTAGCCAGTAGCAGGTCGGCTTCCGCATCGTCCTGGGGCGGATCAAGCCGCAAGAAGGTGTGGCCGAACATGGACGATGGACTGTTCAGGTAGGATGCGGCGAATACCAGGGTGACTTTTTCGGTATTGAGCGTGCCGGCCCAGTCGTCGAACGCGGGGCAGTTTACCGGTGTTTGCGGCAAATCCAGTTGTTCACGCAGCCAGGCGTCGCGAGCCGGGAATCGACATCGGGCATGGCTATCGCCGCTACCGGGTTGTTGTATGGCTTCGAGAGTTGCTACCAGTTCGGCCCTGGGCGAGGTTTTTCCGTTCTCACTCAGAAAGAACGCGGGATCATCTGCCTGGCTGGTGTAGCCGGAATCGAATCGGCCCTGGTGATAGTGGCCCAGGGTAAGCCAGGCTGGGTGTTGATGAAGGTTGTCTGGCAGTGCGGGTGGTTCTGCCTGAGCCCAGGCGGTACTGAATGCAAGCCAGAGAATGGCCTGCCCGATGCGTAGGGTAAAGCCCATGAAATTGGTGTTTCCGGGTTGGTTATTCTGGAGTGAGCGCGCCGTCCCTGGCGCCAGTCTGTTCCGTCACGCGCGGTGATCAGGCCGCTACGTATTTGCTGAGCTCACTGTTCTGTTCCAGCAGGGCCACGATAGCGTCTACGGCCTCACCGGAGGTGGTGTCTGCATTCGGGAAAATGGCTGCAAAATTGTCTTGCAGGACGTTGCGGAAGGTAGCGCGGTCAGCTTCATCGACACCCAGCAGAGTCGCCAGAGTATCCAGGTTTTCACCGGAGCCGCGGGACATATCGCGGGCAACCTTGTCGATGTTGCTGTTCATGTACATGGCCATGGACTGGACGGACTGGTTGGTCTGGCAGCCGAGGGTGCCGGTGGTCATACCGAAGGTCTGGTTACCGAAGGAGCCGTTGGTGGTGGCAGCCAGCACGTGTGGAGCAATACCTGATTGTCCCTTCCAGATCATGGCACCTACGCCACAACCGGGTTGAGCGAAAGCCATGGAAGACGCACCAAGAAGAATTGCACCTGCGATCAGTTTTTTCATTATCCACTCCTTTCTGTGGTTTAGCTTCGTCGCATACCCTGCAGCCTTATCGGTTCGTGGCTGCAAGACAACGGTCGTTATCTGGGATTGTTAGGAGACCGTCTGTGTGAGTATAGATCAAAACCTCAGATCGCAAGTTAAGTTGCGGTTAACAAACGTAACTGCCGGATGTTCATTAATCTGACCAGTTCATATATTTCAAAATAGAACTAAAGATCACTTTTTAGCGAGTATTGTTCTATAAAGCGGATTTCAGTATAGTGCGAACGGCCACGAAGGCCACGCAACAACATATGGAGAGTTTGTTTTGAAAAAAGCGCTTATTGCATCAACACTCGTTCTCGCCGGTGCTATGTCCGGTTGTTCCTCCCTCAACGTGAGCTCCAGCTCCATGCCTGTTACTGCTCCGCTGCAGACAGACATCAAAGCTGACGTTGAAGTAGGCGAGAAGATTTCTGGCAAGGCTTCCGTAACCAAGGTTCTGTTCTTCACCATTGGTAGCGACAAGCAGTTTTCTGATGGCGTTTCCTACGGTGGCTCCACCGGCGGTGGCCTGCCCTTTGGCGATCCGGTTGCCAAGGCCAAGTCTGCAGCAGCTTACAAGGCCATTGAGTCTTCTGGCGCAGACATCATCGTAGCTCCGCGTTACACTGTTGAAACTGAAGACTTCGTTGTCTTCGGTACCATCAACGTAACCGTTGAAGGCTACAAGGGCACCATCAAAAGCATCAAGTAAGCTTTTGTGAGTCCCGAAAAAAGCCGGAGTGCAGCTGCTGCCTCCGGCTTTTTGGTTTCTGTCAGGTTATCCTCCCAAATAAGCCTCCCGCACTTCCGGATTCGCCAGCAGATTCTTACCGGTATCGTGCAGCCGAATGCGGCCGGTTTCCAGCACATAGCCCCGGTCTGCCAGGCTCAGGGCCTGGTGAGCGTTCTGCTCCACCAGAAACACGGTAATGCCTTCCTCTCTCAACTGGCCGATAATTTCGAAGATTTGCTGAATGATGATGGGCGCCAGCCCCAGTGAAGGCTCGTCCAGAATGATCATTCTGGGCCGGCTCATCAGCGCACGGCCGATGGCCAGCATCTGCTGTTCGCCGCCGGACATGGTGCCCGCCCGCTGATCTTCGCGCTCTTTCAGCCGGGGAAACAGTTCGTACACGTGGTCCTGGCTTTTGCAGATTTCTGATTTGGTGTTGAAAAAACCGCCCATGTGCAGGTTCTCTTCGACGGTCAGGCCCGGAAATACGCGCCGGCCCTCCGGAACAATGGCGATGCCGGAACGCATGATGTTGGAGGTGGCTTCATGGGTAATGTCACGCCCCTCCAGAATGACCCGGCCGGCGCTGGCCTGCGGTGTGCCGCAGACGGTCATCAGCAGCGTGGTTTTACCGGCACCGTTGGCACCGATCAGCGACACAATCTCGCCTTTCTTAACTTCCACGGACACGCCGTGCAGGGCCTCGATTTTGCCATAGTGGGTATGTACGTCTTCCAGTACCAGCATGGTGTCTCCTCAGGCCTCGCCCAGATAAGCTTTGATTACATCATCGTTCTGGCGGACTTCGTCGGGTGTTCCTGCCGCCAGGGGGCGTCCCTGGTTGATCACGGTAATCCGGTCGGAGATGTCCATCACCAGGCTCATGTCGTGTTCGATCAACAGCACCGATACGTTGTAGTCCTCTTTCAGGCTGACGATCAACTGGTTGAGATCTTTGGTTTCGGCCGGGTTGAGGCCGGCCGCGGGTTCATCCAGCATTAGCAGTTTCGGCTCGGTGACCATGCATCGGGCAATTTCAAGCCTGCGCTGCTGTCCATAGGCCAGGTTGCCGGCTTCCCGGTTGGCGAGCTCCAGCAGGCCAACGCGTTCCAGCCAGTAGGCGGCCCGGTCCAGGGATTTGCGCTCCCGCTCCCGATAGTTCGGGGTTTTCACCAGGCCGGCCAGAAGGTTGGTGTTCAGGTGCCGGTGCTGGGCCACCAGCAGGTTCTCCACCACCGTCATTTGCCCGAACAGGCGTACGTGCTGAAAGGTGCGCACCATACCCAGCCGTGAGATCTTGTAATCCGGCTTGCCCTGAACTTCACCGCCCTCGAACAGGATTTTCCCGCCGGTGGGTTTGTAAAAGCCGCTGAGACAGTTGAACACCGTGGTTTTGCCGGCGCCGTTGGGGCCGATAATCGAGACAATTTCATGTTCCTGCACATCCAGGCTGACCTGGTCGACTGCGAGCAGGCCGCCGAAGCGCATCGACAGATTCTGTACTTCCAGCATACCTGTCACTCCTGCCGTTCCAGTTCAATGTGAATGCGGCGCATGGGCATCAGTCCCTGGGGCCGCCAGACCATCATCAGTACCATGGCGGCACCGAACACCAGCATCCGGTAGTCGGAGAACTCACGGGCCAGCTCTGGCAGGATGGTCACGGCAATGGCGGCCAGCACCACGCCCAACTGAGAGCCCATGCCGCCCAGCACCACAATGGCCAGAATGATGGCAGACTCCAGGAATACAAACGATTCCGGGCTGATAAAGCCTTGTTTGGAGGCAAATACAGTGCCGGCGAAACCGGCAAAGAAGGCGCCAATGGTAAAGGCGGAGAGTTTGACTGCGGTGCGGCTCAGGCCCAGGGAGCGGGCAGCAATTTCATCTTCCCTAAGGGCTTCCCAGGCCCGCCCGACGGGCATTCGCATGAACCGGCGAATGATCAGGGCGGTAATCACCGCCAGTACCAGGGCAATCAGGTACAGGAAAATCACTTTGTGCTCGCCGCTGTAGGCAATGCCGAAGGTTTCATGGAATGAGGTGTTGCCTTCCTCCTTCACCCGGCGCCCGAATTCCATGCCGAACAGGGTGGGGTCCGGAATGCCGCCGATGCCGTTGGGGCCGCCCGTGAGCGCCGTCCAGTTGTTCAGCAGAATGCGGATGATTTCACCAAACCCCAGGGTTACGATCGCCAGATAGTCGCCTCGCAGCCTCAGCACCGGGAACCCCAGCACCAGGCCGAACAGAGCCGCCAGGCAGGCACCGATCGGCAGCGCTACCCAGAACGACACGCCTGCGTATTGGGACAGCAGGGCGAAGGTGTAAGCCCCCACGGCATAAAAGGCCACGTAACCGAGGTCCAGCAGCCCGGCCAGGCCCACCACCACATTAAGGCCCAGGGCAAGCATGACGTAGATCAGCACCAGGGTGGCCAGATCCACCGAGCCACGAGAGACAAAGAACGGCCAGAACAGCGCCAGTACGACAATTCCGGTGAGCACCCAGGATTCAATTTTGGCCCGTTTGTTTTCGGCCATCGGTTCTTTTCCGGTTTTTGGCAAAGGGCTGGGAACGCTCCTCAGTGCCGCCATGATCTGGTCCCGGAATAGCTGGAACAGGAACACGACCACCGCTGCCAGCAGCACCAAAATGATGGTACTGGTCTCGGCACCGGTCAGGATGACGTTGATACCCTGAGCTTCCAGATTGAAGCCAATGATAGGGTAGGAAATGACGAGCGTGACGATCGCACAGAATAGTGCGTGTCGGAAATTATTGGCAGCCATCAGATTTTCTCAACCTCCGGTTTGCCCAGCAGTCCGGTGGGTTTGAACAGCAGAATCAGAATCAGCAGGCTGAAGGAAACCACATCCTTGTACTCGCCACTGAGGTAACCTGAGGTCATGCTCTCGGCGACCCCCAGGATAAGCCCTCCCAACATGGCGCCGGGAATGCTGCCAATGCCCCCAAGAACGGCAGCAGTAAATGCCTTAAGCCCGGCAATAAAGCCGAAGAGAGGGTCGACGGAACCGTAATACATACCCAGCAACAGGCCGGCGACGGCCGCCAGTGCCGCGCCAATAACGAATGTGGCGGAGATGATTCGGTTGGTGTCGATGCCCAGCAGGTTGGCCATGCCCAGATCCTGGGAGACGGCGCGGCAGGCTCGCCCGATGCGTGACCGGGAAATGAACAGCGACAGCGCTGTCATGCAAATCAGCGTGGTAATAAAGATGGTGATCTGGATGTAGGAAATAGACATCGGAAAGGTATCTTCCGAGCCGAACCGGAAGCCACCTTCAATCAACGCCGGAAACCCGATGTTCCGGGAGCCTTGCGCCAGGTGAACGTAGTTCTGGAGAAAGATGGACATACCGATGGCCGAGATCAGCGGGATCAGGCGGTGCCGGCCCCGTACGGGGCGATACGCAACCCGTTCGACCGCCCAGCCCATGGAGCTGGATACCAAAACTGCGCAGATCAGTGCGACGATCAGCACCAGGGGCAACCAGGCAATACCCAGGGTGGCCAGCCCGGTAATAGCGATCAGTGCCGTGTAGGCCCCGATCATATAAACCTCGCCATGGGCAAAGTTGATCATGCCGATGATGCCGTAAACCATCGTGTAGCCGATGGCGATCAGCGCGTAGGTACTCCCGATCGTCAGCCCGTTAATGAGCTGCTGGAAGAAATAGAGGAGATCTTGCATCGTTGTTGAGCTCCGACAGCCTGCCCCTTTGCAGCCAGGTACGCACTCACGGGGATGCCCGGAAACGGCGTAACAAGGAAACTCGGGGACCAGAAAAACACCTTCCCCGCGAATTGCATCGGGAAGGTGCTCTCATTTTTCCGTTAATGAACGATCCTGGCTCAGTTAACCGGAGTCTTGCTGCCGTCTGAATGCCATTCGTAAACGACAAACTCAAACGATTTCATATCGCCGGCCTGGTCGTATTGAACGGTACCGATCGGTGTCTCGAAACTGCCGTCACGCAGGGCCGCGGCCACATCGAACGGATCTTTGGAATCCGCGGCTTCGATGCCTTCAGCAACCAGTTGCACAGCAGCGTAGGAGGTCAGTACGAAGGGGCCGGAGGGGTCTTCGCCTTTTGCGTCGAAGGCGGCGATCAGCTCCTGGTTTTCTTCTTTCTGGTCGAAGCTGGGGGGCAGGGTGACCAGCAGGCCTTCTGCAGCTTCTCCGGCAATGGTGTTGATATCTTTGTTACCCACGCCCTCGGGGCCCATGAACCTGGCGTCTACGTCAGACTGTCGGGCCTGGCGCAGAATCAGGCCCAGCTCGGGATGGTAACCACCGTAATACACGTAATCGACGTCAGCCTGTTTGATCTTGGTGACGAGGGACGAGAAATCTTTATCGCCGGCGGTAATACCCTCGAACATGGCGATCTCGACGCCGGCATCCTGCAGGGTATTGCGAACGGCGGTAGCAATGCCTTCACCGTATTGTTGCTTGTCGTGAACAATGGCCACGCGCTCGGGGTTCTGGCTGGAAATATAATTGCCTGCGACCGGGCCCTGCATGCTGTCCAGGCCGATGGTGCGGAACACCAGCTCATAACCGCGCTCGGTGATCTCCGGGCTGGTGGATGCCGGGGTCACCATCAGGATACCTTCGTCCTCGTAAATGTCGGACGCCGGCTGCGTGGAACTTGAGCACAGGTGGCCGACCACGTAGCGAACACCTTCGTTCACCAGGCGATTGGCAACCGTAACGGCCTGTTTCGGGTCGCATACGTCATCGACTTCCACCGCCACCAGTTCTTCACCCATCACGCCGCCGTCGGCGTTAATGCGTTCAATGGCCATGCGGGCACCGGAGAATTGCATATCACCATACTGGGCGACGGGGCCGGTCATCGGGCCGGCAATACCAATCTTGATGTCGGCGGCAGCCTGCCCGGCAGCCATGAGAGCAACAGATGCGCCTACAGCGGTAGCGAGTTTCTTTACGGAAGTTGTCATCGTGGTTTTCCTGTTTGTGTCAGGGTTATTCTTATGTTCTCAGAGAGTTAAACAAACACCACAGTCTGTTGCTTGTCAAGCCAATCGGGCCATGGCTTTTTTTCTGGAACACGGTGCAATCATCATCGCTGATGAAAGCAAGCACCGTGCCGGTCTGAGTGTCACGCGTCCGTGCTGTCATCCTTTTCCTGGAAGACGAGTGTCCTGAAGTTTTCATGATCGTGCAGGTGCTCGAAACTCGGGTCAACCGAGGCGTCGTCCCGGTAGGCTTCGGCAATCTCAATCGCTTTTTCCAGGTCGTTGACGGCATCTTCCCAGCGGCCGATTTCGGCGTAGGCGCAGGCCAGCTGATAGTGGGCATGGCCGTTGTCCGGCGCCAGTTTCAGAGCGCGATGGCACAGGCTGATGGCCCAGAGAGGCTCCTGCATCTCGAGCACGGCGTCCGCTTTGTAGCTCAGGGCCTCAACATCGTCCGGGCGCAAATCCAGGATCTGGTCGTATGCGGCAATCTTGTTTTGCTGGGAGGTCTCCTGGCTTGCTTTCAGCCAGAGCGCGTGCACCTCGTTGGTGCGCTCTATCTCTGCCTGATTCTGGTGGATGATTTCGGATTTCTGCTGCAGTTGCTCTTCGATGGACTTCAGGCGCTGCTCGTACTCGATAACCAGTTCGTTGACGCGCTTTTCGGCCAGGCTGGTCAGCTGGTTGCGCATATCCCGAATGGAGTTCCAGCCAATCACAACCAGAATGGAGGTGGCGCCGGCAATCAGATAGAAAAAGTAGGTCACCGTGTCGGTGGCATACGACATGGTTTTATCGGCTACCGACAGCTCTTTGTCGACGACCTTCTCGATCAGTTCTGCCCGGGTATTCTGTATCTGCTGGCGCAGGGCCTTGCTTTCTTCAAGCAGGTACAGTTCCACAAACGGTGTGTACATCGGTTTTTCCAGGGTCTGGATGCTTTCCTCAACGTCTTCTGTGGTCAGCTCCTTTTCCGGGCCGAGTTGCTGTTGTTGGGCATGAATCAGGCCGGCCGGCGCGAGAGCAAGAATAAGGGGAAGAAAGTACCTGAACATCAACCGTATCCGTCAGTGGGTGAGTGAAAGTGGCTGCAGACCTTAGCATAGCGACAGCCAGAAATAATGCTACAAACGCTCCCGGGGCGATGAGCGTGACGTTTGCAGGCTAAGTAAAATTGCCAACTTGCAATCGCTGGTACAAAGACCTCTAATAATTAGTGGTATAAATAACAGCGGCAAGCTTTTCCGGGGGACGGATGTGAACAGCTATGAACAGGTTTTGGTGGCACTGCGCCGGGTGATCCGGGCCACGGATCTCCATTCCAAGCGACTCAGCAAGCATGCCGGGCTGACCGGGCCGCAGTTGTTGATTATGCGCACCATCCGGGATCTGGGGGAGGTGACGATCGGTACCATTGCCGACAATGTCAGCCTCAGTCAGGCAACCGTCACCACGATTCTGGACCGGCTGGAGCTTCGCAAGCTGGTATACCGGGTTCGCAGCACCCGTGACAAACGCAAGGTTCATGCCCATCTTACTGATGAGGGCGCCGACATCCTGGCCCGTGCGCCCAATCCGTTGCAAGAGGACTTTATCCAGAAATTCCAGAGCCTGGCCGAGTGGGAGCAGACCATGATCCTCGCATCGCTGCAGCGCGTGGCCAACATGATGGATGCCGACGATATTGATGCCTCGCCGGTGCTCACGGTGGGTTCGGTATTGAAAGACGACGGCTGGAAAGAAAAGGCCTGATGGGGCGTTGGGGCCGGCCCGTTCGCGGGCCGACCTCAATACAGGCTAATGAACGCTTGAGCCCGTTTTCGGTTTGTGACCAAAGCACACCTGGAACACATCGCTGTAATGTTTGGCGAAGGTGACGGAAATTCCCTCCTTCAGATACTCTGGCAATTCCTCATAATCCCCACGGTTGGCGTCCGGCAGGATCAGGTTGTTGATCTTTTGCCGGCGCGCAGCGATCACTTTTTCCCGGATGCCGCCTACCGGCAGCACCTGCCCGGTCAGCGTAAGCTCCCCGGTCATGGCCAGATTCTGCTGCGGTGCCTCTTTGCGGGCAATGGACAGCAGAGCTGTGGCCATGGTGATTCCGGCGCTGGGGCCGTCTTTGGGGGTTGCGCCCTCGGGAACGTGCAGATGCACGAAAGATTTGTCGAAAAAGGTCGGGTCCCCTTTGAATCGCTTCAGGTTGGAAGACACAAAACTGTAGGCGATCTCGGCGGATTCCTTCATCACCTCGCCGAGTTGTCCGGTGAGCTTGAACCCGCGCTGGCTGCTGTGAATGCGTGAAGCCTCAATGCTCAGGGTGGCTCCCCCCATGGCGGTCCAGGCCAGGCCGGTCACCACGCCGGTACCTTTCAGGGATTTCTCTTTCTTGAATGCGGGCTGGCCAAGGTAGTCGGTCAAATCGCCCACGCCCACCCGCACCGGCTCATCCGGCTTTTCCAGCAGACGCACAATCCCTTTGCGGACAATCTTGTGCAGGAGCTTCTCAAGGTTTCGTACGCCGGCTTCCCGGGCATAACCTTCAATCACCTGGCGAATGGCCGCATCACTGATATTGAGCTGTTTCTTGAGCAGCCCTGCGCGTTTGAGCAGGCGGGGCACCAGGTAGTGTTTGGCAATGGCAAGTTTTTCCTCACCGATGTAACCAGACAGTCGAATCACATCCATGCGGTCCAGCAGGGGCCGGGGAATGGTGTCGAGCTGGTTGGCGGTACAGATGAACAGAACCTTGGACAGGTCCATGCGAACGTCGAGGTAGTGGTCCAGAAACTCCCGGTTCTGTTCCGGGTCCAGGGTTTCCAGCAGGGCCGATGCCGGGTCGCCCTGGTATGAGGTGCCTACCTTGTCAATTTCGTCGAGCATGATGACCGGGTTGGCGACTTTGCTGTCTTTCAGGGCCTGGACAAACTTGCCGGGCATGGCGCCGATGTAGGTTCGGCGATGGCCTTTGATTTCAGCCTCATCACGCATACCGCCCACGCTGAAACGATAGAACTCGCGGCCCAGGGCGTCTGCAACGGAGTGGCCAATGGAGGTTTTGCCCACGCCCGGCGGGCCGACCAGAAGCAGTATCGAGCCGCTGACTTCCCCTTTGAACGTACCCTCGGCCAGGAACTCGATGATGCGGTCTTTCACATCGTCCAGGCCATCGTGGTCCCGGTCCAGTATCTTGCGGGCCTGAACCAGGTCGAAGTGATCCTGCGAGTGCACGCCCCAGGGTACCTGGGTAATCCAGTCGAGGTAGTTGCGGGTGACACCGTATTCCGGCGAGCCCTGTTCCAGTATCTGCAGTTTCTGGATTTCGTCCTGGAACCGCTCCTGCACCGCTTCTGGCGGATTCAGTTTGGCCATACGCGCCTCAAACCGCTCGACATCCGCAGTCTTGTCGTCTTTGGCGATACCCAGCTCCCGCTGGATGACTTTCAGTTGTTCCCGCAGGAAGAACTCCCGCTGGTGCTTCTGTACCTTTTCGTTCACTTCCTCGTTGATTTCGGATTGCAGGCGCGCGACTTCCTGCTCCTTGCGCATCAGCAGGAGCACTTTCTCCATCCGCCTCAGCAGAGGGACTGTGTCCAGTACATCCTGCAGTTCCCGCCCCGGAGCGCTGGTCATGGAAGCACCAAAATCCGCAAGCGGCGAGCTGTCATCGGGGCCGAAGCGGGACAGGTACTGTTTTACTTCCTCGCCATAGAGCGGGTTGGTGCGCAACAACTCTTTGATGGCGCTGATGATCGCCAGCGTGTAGGCCTTGAGTTCGTCTGCGGGCTCTTCCGGCTCGTCCGGATATTCCACCTCGACGAGGTAGGGTGGCTGGCGACGAAGCCACTGCACGATTTTGAACCGTTGCACGCCCTGGGCAATAAACTGAACCTTGCCGCTGTCGTTCTGGGCATGGTGAACGCGGACGGCGCAACCTGTGGCTTCCATGTCGTCGCTTTCCGGAATGCCGTCTTCCGCTTCAGGGGTCTCAACAAAGCAGATGCCCAGAATCCGGTGATCGGTTTCACCGACCCGCTTCAGGGTTTCCTGCCAGGGATCCTGGTTGACTACAACGGGTTGTACCTGTGCCGGGAAGAAGGGACGGTTGGATACCGGCAGAACATACATACGCTGGGGCATGGACTGCCGGGGCAGCGCCAGACTTGTGCCGTTTTCGTCTTTGCCGATGTACTCGGTTACGTCTTCTTCAAATTCTTCCAGGGAGTCTTTGCGGTTCTCGTCATTCATACCGTGTCGCTCTCAAGGCGTGAGTGTTTATCCTGTTATGTAACGGCAAGTCCCGGTATTTCAAGCTGCTTGATTTTTCTCCGGGCAGTCCCATATAAGCGGTTAACGTCATTCATTCCAGTTCAGGTTCCAGATTCATGAGCAATTCGCCGTATATTTTCGATGCGACAGCCGACAACTTTCAGCAAGATGTGATGGATGCATCGGCCAACACGCCGATCCTGGTGGATGTCTGGGCGGAGTGGTGTGCCCCCTGCAAGCAGCTGATGCCGATTCTGCAAAAGCTGGCAGAGGAGTACCAGGGCAACTTTCGGCTGGCCAAAGTCAATGCCGACGAACAGCAGGAACTGACAGCCTCTCTGGGTGTACGCAGCCTGCCAACGGTGATCCTGGTGAAAAATGGCCAGGCCGTGGATGGCTTTAACAGTGCCCTTCCGGAAAGCGAAATCCGCAAGGTGCTGGAAAAGCACGTCGAGGCGCCAGCAGAAGATCCCTACGAAAAAGCGCATACCTTGTGGGAGTCGGGTGATCTGGAAGGCGCCCTGGCTATCCTGACGGAGCTGAATCAGAAAGATCCGGAAAACCTGGAGGTGTTGATCGACCTGGCTCAGCTGAAAGCCGAACAGGGGGATCTCGACACCGCCGAACAGGTACTCAACAGCCTGCCGCCGGAAGAAAAAATGCAGCACAAGGCCAAGCAGCTGGCCGCGCGGGTGAAGTTCCTGAAACAGTCCGGCGAGCTGCCGCCAGAGGCTGAGCTGGTGGAGAGGCTGGAAGCCAACCCGAAAGATCCGGAAGCTCTGCACCAGCTGTCCTTGCACAGGGTGCTGCAGGATAAAAACGCCGAGGCCATGGATTTGCTGATTCGCCTGATGCAGGCAGATAGCCTGTATAAAGACGGGATTGCCAAAACCACGCTGGTAGAGCTGTTCGAGAAACTGGGTAACAACAATCCGGATGTGCGCACCTACCGTAGGAAGTTGTATACCCTGATGCACTGACTCGCCGGAACGGTTTTACAGGAACACGAGCCGGTCGGATGCGTCGCCGACTGGCTCTTACCGCTGTACAACGATGCTTAAACTCCCGCCCCAGCCAGAACATTGCGAGCTTTGCGAACGTCCGGTAGCCAGGCTCACCCGCCACCACTTAATCCCGCGCCACCTTCACCGCAAGAAGCGGTTCCAGAAGCTTTTTTCAAAAGAAGAGTTGATTACGCGAACGCTCTGGGTCTGCCGCCCATGCCATAACACCATTCACAAGGCTCGCTCGGAATACGAGCTGGGAATGTACTACAACACGCGAGAGAAACTGATGGCGTTGGAGGAGGTGAGGGTGTTTGTTGAATGGATCCGGGAGAAGCCGGCGGGGTTTGTGCCTAAGAAGGGGCGGTAAGCAGGCCCGCCATGGGGCGGGCCTGTTCAGTTTGCGGGCAATGCTCAGCCATTCCCTTTCTGCATCGCCTCATACTCTTCTTCAAAGAAGAATTTCTCCTCCCCAAAGGCTGGTTCCAGCTCGTGCAGCCAGGTGGCTGTCTCGCTGTACTTGGCGAAGAACGGGCGCTGCACCCAGTCGGGGTTGCGGCCCTGCAGGAAGCGCAAGACGAAGACTTTTTCGCCCTTGATTTCAGTAATGCCCTGAATTTCCACCTTGCCGGGGCCGGCGCTCATGCTGGGGCCGCGGGCGGTGCGGGCCAGGCCGGATACCTTTTTCATGGCTTCGCGGTAGATGTGGTAGGCCTCGGCCAGGGGCACTTCGAAATAGTTCTTGGCCCCGGTGTCGCGCTCCACAAACATATAGTAGGGGATGATGCCCAGCTTCACTTCTTTCTTCCACAGCTTGGCCCAGGCGTCGGCATCGTCGTTTACGTGCTTGATCAGCGGGCCCTGGGCCCGGATTTCCGCACCGCTGGCACGAATGCGGCGAATGGCCTCTTCCGCGATGTCGGTGGTGATTTCTTGCCAATGGTTATAGTGGGCCATGATGGCTACGTGCTTGCCGCCATCGACCAGTTTGGCAAACAGTTCGATCAGCTCGTCGGCATCCTTGTCGGTCACGAAACGGTACGGCCAGAAGGTCAGGGCCTTGGTGCCGATGCGGATGGTCTGAATGTGGTCGAACTCCGGCTGCAGCAGAGGTTCCAGGTACTGCACCAGGTTCTTGGTTTTCATCACCATGGGGTCGCCACCGGTCACCAGCAGGTCGGTCATTTCGGTGTGCTCCTGCAGGTAGCCGTGCAGCTTCTCCGCATCGGTGCTGGCCATTTTCAGATCTTTGTCACCGACAAACTGCGCCCAGCGGAAGCAGAAAGTGCAGTAGCTGTGGCAAGTCTGGCCCTGGGATGGGAAGAACAGCACGGTCTCCCGGTATTTGTGCTGCACACCGTCCAGAACCTCGCCGTCCAGCTCCGGCATATTCATTTCCATCTGGCCGGCCGGATGCGGGTTCAGCTCGTCGCGGATTTCCTTGGCAACGGCCTGGATGTCTTTCTTGTCGGCACCTTCCCGGTGCATTTTTGCCATGCGCTCGAAATGCTCTTCCTTCAGCATACCCTTCTGGGGGAACACCAGCTGATAGAGCGGATCGTTGGGTACTTTGTCCCAGTCGATCAGTTCGTTGATCACGTACTCGTTCACCCGGAAGGGCAGCACGCTGGCAACAACTTTCATCTCGAACAGCGTCTCTTCCGGGAGGTTCTGGATAACCTCAATCTTGTCGAGCTGCTTGTCCGTGTACACCTTGAAGCGGCGTTCTTCGAATTCCTGAACCGGGATGCGGTTTGGAAAGGTGACGATGGAGTTCATAGATCGCCCTCTGTTGTGTGCCCAAGACAAAAGGAGGCGTGCCTCCTTCACTGGTTAAAAAACGGGCGGCAAGTATACATAAACGGATGTTTATTTTCAGGTCTAATTAATAAAGTATCTCGCGGGCGATCGAGGTAGAATTAAAAGTTTATAAAAATCAATGTTTTGAGTTTTTATTATCTGCCTTATGTGTGGCTTCAAGCCCATCGAAGCTTAGTGTTTCTATATAAAGGGTTGGCGTGGAGGGTTCGACCTTCGTCGGAGACCTGTTGTCCCAGGGGGCGAATGCCGCCATTATTCCGTAAGTAATCGAAAAAATAACCAATAAAAAGCGATTAAAACGGTTGTTTGTTTGTTTTTTGGGGTTGTTTTGTAGTAAAAGAACGAAAGTTTTCTGTCATGCCCGCATGGCCGCAACTCTGCCGTCCGGCAGGAAAAACGGGAAAGCTGTTCTATGCTTGAGAGAGGTCAATCGGGCAGATCAGCCTTTCTTTCAAGCTAAGGTTTCTACAAAAACGACTGCATATCACCGCAGCTTATCGACTTCGCACCGTTTAGGGCCACTGATCGTGGCTGGCGATGCACTTTTTGATGCACTTTTTAATGCCAAGTGGAGGGTTTGATGTACCAGGATGATGATCCCATTGAAACCAGTGAATGGCTGGATGCGCTGGAATCTCTGATCGAGAACGAAGGCGTAGACCGGGCCAAGTACATACTGGAACGGCTCTCCGAGCGTGCCAGCCGCGATGGCACTGAGTTGCCTTACTCCATTACCACGCCGTTCAGGAATACCATTCCGGTCACCCAGGAATCCCGTATGCCCGGCGATCTTTTCATGGAGCGTCGCATTCGTTCCCTGATTCGCTGGAACGCCATGGCGATGGTGGTGCGTGCCAATAAGCGCCCGGGGGATCTCGGCGGGCACATCTCTACCTTCTCCTCGGCCGCCACACTCTATGATGTGGGCTTCAACTATTTCTTCCATGGCGGCGGTGAAGAACGCGCCTCAGACCTGGTGTATTTCCAGGGTCACGCATCACCGGGTATTTACGCCCGTTCCTTCCTGGAAGGTCGGTTCAGCGAAGAGCAACTGGACAAGTACCGTGAAGAGGTGGACGGCGAGGGCCTGTCATCCTATCCGCACCCCTGGTTGATGCCGGACTACTGGCAGTTCCCGACAGTCTCCATGGGCCTGGGGCCGATTCAGTCTATCTATCAGGCCCACGTCATGAAGTACCTTCACAGCCGTGAGCTGATCGACATGGATGGCCGCAAGGTCTGGGCCTTTGTGGGCGACGGCGAGTGTGACGAGCCGGAAACCCTGGGCTCCATTTCCAAGGCTGGCCGTGAAAACCTGGATAACCTGATCTGGGTGGTGAACTGCAACCTCCAGCGTCTGGATGGTCCGGTCCGGGGCAACGGTAAAATCGTCCAGGAACTCGAGGGCGTGTTCCGTGGCGCCGGCTGGAATGTCATCAAGGTTGTCTGGGGCCGGATGTGGGACCCGCTGTTCGATAAAGACGAAGACGGCGTAATGCAGCGGGCCATGGACGAGCTGTGTGACGGTGAGCTACAGAACCTGACTTTCAAAGGCCCGGCGTTCCTGCGCAAGGAATTCTTTGGTAAGCACCCGGAGCTGGCCAAGCTGGCGGACAACCTCTCGGACGAAGACATCCAGAAGCTGAACCGTGGCGGCCACGACCCCTACAAGGTGTATGCGGCCTATCACAAGGCGGTGAACCAGGCGAATGGCAAGCCGACGGTTATCCTGGCTCATACCATCAAAGGCTACGGATTTGGCGCGGCGGGCGAAGCCCAGAACACCGCCCACTCCCTGAAAAAGCTGGACATCGATACCCTCAAGGACTTCCGTGACCGTTTTGGCGTGCCACTGAAAGACGAAGAACTGGAAGAGGTACCTTATTATCGTCCGGCGCCGGACAGCCCCGAACTGGTTTACATGAAGAAGAAGCGGCAGGAGCTGGGTGGTTTCTATCCCAAGCGCAACAAGGACTGCCAGCCGCTGAAAATCCCCGAACTGGATATTTTCAAGCAGGTTCTGGACGGCTCCGATGGCCGCGAGATTTCCACCACCATGGCGTTTGTGCGCATCCTCAGTGCGCTGGTGAAAGACAAGCGCATTGGCAAGCGGGTGGTACCGATTGTTCCGGACGAGGCCCGGACCTTTGGCATGGAAGGTATGTTCCGCCAGCTGGGTATCTACACGGCGGAAGGCCAGAAGTACGTGCCCCAGGACCGTGACCAGATCATGTATTACCGGGAAGACAAAAAGGGGCAGATCCTTCAGGAAGGCATCAACGAAGACGGTGCCATGTCTACCTGGATGGCTGCGGCCACTTCCTACAGCACCAACAGCTTCCCGCTGATTCCGTTCTACGTGTTCTATTCCATGTTCGGGTTCCAGCGCGTAGGCGACCTGGCCTGGGCGTCCGGCGATATGCAGGCACGTGGTTTCCTGATCGGGGGTACCGCCGGCCGGACCACGCTGAACGGCGAAGGCCTGCAGCACCAGGACGGGCACAGCCACATTCTGGCCAACACCATTCCCAACTGTAAAGCGTACGATCCGTCTTACGGCTATGAGATGGCCGTGGTGATCCGCCATGGTATGAAAGAGATGTTCGAGGATAACCAGAACGTCTTCTACTACCTGACCATCGAAAACGAGAACTACGAACAGCCAGCGATGCCCAAGGACAGCGAAGAGGGCATCATCAAAGGGATGTACAAGTTCGAGTCCGTTGAAACCAAGGGCCGCAAAAAGAGCCCACGGGTGCAGTTGCTGGGCTCCGGCTCCATCATGAACGAGGTTCGCGCCGCGGCACAGATGCTGAAAGACGACTGGGGCGTCGCTTCTGATGTCTGGAGTGTGACCAGCTTTAACGAACTGGCCCGCGATGGCCAGCACGTGGAGCGCTGGAATCACCTGCATCCGGATGACAAGCCGCGCAAGGCCTACGTCACTCAGTGCCTGGAAGAAGCCGAAGGGCCGGTGGTGTCGTCTACCGACTACATCAAGCTGCATTCCGAACAGCTGCGGGCGTTCATCCCCAAGACCTTCATGACACTGGGCACCGACGGCTTTGGCCGCAGTGACACCCGGGAGAAGCTCCGTAACTTCTTTGAGGTAGACCGTTACTATGTGGCGGTCACCGCCCTGGCGGCCCTGGCCAAAGATGGTGAAATCAAGCAGGAACAGGTTCTCGAAGCCATGCGCAAGTACGGAATCGATCGCAACAAACCGAACCCGGTGCTGAGCTAAGGAGACCGCCATGAGCGAACAGGAAATCAAGGTTCCCGATCTCGGCGGCGCTGATGAAGTCGAGATCATCGAAATCATCGTCAGTGAAGGGGATTCGGTTGAAGAAGAAGATCCGATTCTGACCGTCGAATCCGACAAAGCCTCGGTAGAACTGCCGGCCCCGGCGGCCGGCAAAATCACCAAAATCACGGTCAAGGTGGGTGATAAGGTAAAGGAGGGCGATGTTATCGGTATGTTGTCTGCCAGTGGTGACGCTGGCGGCTCGGACGATGCCAGGGAAGACACGCCGGAAGAAGCGCCAGAGCAAACGTCTGACGCCAAGTCGGAGGAAGCCGCGCCGGCGCCGAAACAGAAAAAGTCCGGCGGTTCCCGCACCGAAGTGGTGAAGGTGCCCTCGCTGGATGGCTTTGACGATGTGCCGGTCATTGAAATCAACGTGGCCGAAGGCGACACCGTGGATGCCGAGGACGCACTGGTTACCGTGGAGTCTGACAAGGCCACCATGGAAGTACCTTCGCCTTACGCGGGCAAGATTGGCAAGATTCTGGTGAAAGAAGGCGACAAGCTGTCTGAAGGCTCTGACTTGCTGGAAATGACCATCGAAGATGAGGGTGACGACGAGGAAGAGGATTCCGCTGCCGGTGAAAGCCCTCAAGCGGACAACCAGGAGCATGAGCCGGCACCGAAAGAGAGCAAGCAGGAGTCCGCGCCTCAGCCGCAGGGTTCCACTTACGAGCCGCCCTCGCCAGGCACCAAGGTGCATGCCGGCCCGGCGGTGCGGAAACTGGCCCGGGAACTCGGTGCAGACCTCACCCGCGTGAAAGGCTCTGGCCCGAAAGGCCGTATCATCAAAGACGATGTACACGCCTATGTGAAGAGCCAGCTGCAGCAGGCACAGCAGGGTGGCGGCGTTGCGACTGGCGCCGGTATTCCCGGAGTGAAGCTGCCGGACTTTAGCCAGTTTGGTGAAATCGAGCGTGAGGGAATGTCACGCATGATGGCGGCCACCGCCACCAATATGCAGCGCAGCTGGCTCAACGTCCCGCACGTGACCCAGTTCGACGATGCCGACATCACTGAAATGGAAGCCTTCCGCAAGAGCCAGAAAGCGGCCGGTGAAAAGCGCGGCGTGAAAATGACCCCGCTGCCGTTCCTGCTCAAGGCTTGCGCCGCAGCACTGGCGGAACTGCCCCAGTTCAACGTGTCGCTGGACATGGAACGCAAAGAGGTGGTGCGCAAGAAATACATCCACATCGGCATTGCCGTAGACACACCTAACGGATTGATGGTGCCAGTGATCCGGGATGTAGACCAGAAAGGCCTGTGGGAGCTGGCAGCTGAAAGTGCTGAACTGGCTCAGAAAGCCAGAGACAAGCAGCTCAAGCCGGCAGAAATGCAGGGCGCCTGCTTCACCATTACCAGCCTGGGCGGTATCGGTGGCACTGCGTTTACGCCCATTGTGAATACGCCCGAAGTGGCGATTCTGGGCGTGTCCAGGGCGGCCATGAAGCCGGTGTGGGATGGTAAGGAGTTCCAGCCACGGCTGATGCTGCCGCTGTCGCTGTCCTACGACCACCGGGCGGTGAACGGGGCGGATGCAGCCCGGTTCACCAACCTGCTGACGCAGCTACTGGGAGACATTCGTACGCTGCTGCTGTGAGCTGGTCGACGCTGTCGAAGGCACTTGCAGAGGTGCCTTTGAAACAAGAACGGGCTATCCAGGAACGGATAGCCCGTTTTTTTTTGGTATGGCTGCCCGTGGCGCTGGCAGTCGGGCCGCGGGCGAGCTATCAGTTAGCGAAGAACATCCAGTCGAAGTAGTCGTGCAGGTCCTGAAGCACTCGAGCTTCGGCGGGCTGGGTCAGTTCGAACAAGCGGGATTGGTCTTTGGCGAGTTTCATGGCATTACCTCACGGTGCAGTGATGAATGTGTGAAGTCACTGGTGTCAGCCGTCCAGACTTCTACAGTGATTGCTATTGCATTCGCTGTGCCAGAAAATCATCCCAAGTTAGTAGATTGAGTTTGTTGATTTTTTTGTTGGTGGAGGGAATGCGGTAGAGGCAGGCCTGAACGTTTGTGGTGCCAGTGCACCAGTCTGGAACGAAAAACCCCGGCCGAAGCCGGGGTCGTTCTGAGCTAACTTCTGAAAGGAAGGATCAGAAGCTGTACTGCGCCAGGAACATCAGACGGTTGGCATCGCCATCGTCACCGCCCTGAGTTTCGGTTTCCAGGTAGGCGTATTCAACGCCCATCTTGACCTTTTCAACCGGGCTCCACTGGTAGTTCAGGAATGCCATGGTGTTGGTGTCGGTGACGGCGCTAGTAAGCGCGGTATCATCGACCGCATCATCCAGGTCTACGGTGGCCATGCCATAACCCAGATTTACCGAACGGCCACCACCTAGGCTGACACTGGCACCAATCGCACCACCATAGGCCTCAACGGTCTCGATATCGTCGTCTGCATCAACGTAGGCGTCGTACTGGCCGAAGTTTCCGCCGGCACGGTAGACATAACCGGTCGCACCGTCACCGTAGTTGATCGCACCCTGAATGGAGATCATGTCGGTCACGGCAAATTTACCAGCGAGAAAGGCTGCATAACCGATCGCTGAGTCATCGTCTGAGCCAGTATCGTATGCAGTCTGCTTAACCATTACGGCCGCTGAGTAAGCCAGGCCGCCCGCCGAATCTTCCATGCGGGCGGTAAATGCTGGCGTGCCACTTTTTGTGTCTTTCAATTCGGGGTCGCCATCAGCATCGAGGCCGTTACCCACGCTGTTTGCAGGTTCTTCCAGTGATACTGAAAACGGCCCGGATGTGTAACGAATCTGCTCGGTCCTGCCCTGCGTGCCGGCGAGTCCCGGCAGGCTGTCGAAATCAAGACCAGAGGTGTTGCCGACGAAACTGTTGTAGTTCGACCAGTTGCGACCGATCAATACACCCTGATATTCACCATAAGCATGGCGCAAGCGAGGCTCGAGACTATCGTTATTGTCGAAATCAAACTCGACAACGACCTTCACATCCTGGGGGGACATAACAGACAGGCCGATCCGGCTGGTGTTAGCGTCCATGCCGAAATGGCCATCGGCAGTGTCACCGCTGCCGGTAGAAATGCTGGAAAAATTACCGGACTGGCCGCCGGAGGCGATATCCTCGTCAATATCATAGGAAGCGGCAACTCTGGCGAAACCGTACAGGTTGGCCTCGTAGCCTCCAGTTCCAAAGCTTACCGCGCCCGCCTGGCCTGCCATGCCAAAGACTGTCGCAGCCGCCGTTGCACGGATTGCCATTCTTAATTTGTTACTTTGCATCGTTGTTGTCTCCACACATTTATTGTTGTTGGACCCACACCCAAAGTAGTTACCAATCTGTGACAATTCAAACAGAATTGGTGATTATTTAGACGAATGTCTATAGGCCTCCGATGCCCGTGTGGTGGCATCCGCAGGTGCGATTTGGTCGTATGGTAAAAGATGACATTCAAACAGTCGGTGCTCTCTGAGCACACCTTCGCCTTTATCGATATCGAAACCACGGGCGGCAATGCCCAGCGCGACCGAATCACCGAAATCGGTATCCGGTTCTGGCGCAATGGTGTTGTAGTCGGGCAGTGGCAGACCCTGTTAAATCCGGAAACCCGAATTTCCGGGTTTATTGAACGGCTTACCGGCATCTCCAATGCCATGGTGTCTGAGGCTCCGCGGTTTTCAGGCCTTGCCGACGAACTGGAGCAACAGCTCGAGGGCTGCATCTTTGTTGCCCACAACGCCCGGTTTGATTACGGCTTCATCAAAAGCGAGTTCCGCAGGCTGGGCCGGTCATTCAGCGCCCGAGTGCTGTGCACCGTGCGACTGTCCCGGGCCCTGTATCCTGAAGCCAGGCGACACAACATGGACGCGCTGATCGCCCGGCATGACCTGCCCGCTGTTGAGCGCCACCGGGCCATGGGCGACGTGACCGCCATGCTGGCCTTCTTTCAGCATACCTTGGCTGACCGCGGAGAGAGCGCAGTTGCCGGGGCGGTCAACCGCTTGCTCCAGCGCCCCAGCACGCCCTCGAACATCCCGCCGGATATGTTAACCGCACTGCCGGCCAGCCCGGGCGTGTACCGGTTTTATGGCGACAACGACGCGCTGCTGTACGTGGGCAAAAGCACCAACATCCGCCAGCGGGTGGCATCGCATTTTTCAGGCGATCACCAGAGCAGCCGGGGCATTCGCGTGTCGGAGAGTTTGCGGCGGGTGGAATATACCGAAACCGCCGGTGAGTTGGGCGCATTGTTACTGGAACTCAAGCAAATCAAAACCCTGAGTCCGCTGTACAATCGTCGCTCGCGAGCCGCCAAGAGCCTGGTGAGCCTGAGCCTTCAGCAGAACGCGGAAGGCTATCTGACAGTCGACCTCGTTCGGGAGATCCTGCCAGAACGGTTAGGTGATTACTTTGGCCTGTTCAGGAGCCAGCGGGATGCACTGAACGCCCTGCGGGGAATCGCCGGCAAAAACGACCTTTGCGGAAAACTGCTGGGCCTGGAACCGGCAGGCCCCGGCCCCTGCTTTCAACGCTCGCTGGGCCGCTGCAAGGGCGCCTGCGAAGGGGCCGAAGACATCACCCGCTATAACCTGCGAATGCAAATCGCCTTTCACAGCCTGCGCCTGAAAACCTGGCCATGGCCGGGCCCGGTGGCGTTGATCGAAGACAACCCGGAAACAGAACGCAGCGAATGGCTGATCATCTGGAACTGGATTCATATCGATACCCTGAACGATCATCAGCACACCGAAGCCGATCTTGAGCAATACCAGCCGCGCTCTGGGGCGGTTACTTTTGATCTTGATTCCTACAAGCTGCTGGTAAAAGCGCTTCTGGGAAAAGACCGAAACCGTCACCGCATCATCGAGTTACCGGCGATATCACAACCGGCTGTTCTTATGCCCTGAGTGGCGTATTATGGGGAGGAATCCATCCACTCAGAGAGAGATCCATGAACAGAGAACCTGTCTCCCGCGAACTTTTTGACGATGTCATGGTGCCCAACTACGCCCCCGGAGCCATCATCCCGGTGCGAGGCGAAGGCTCCCGCGTGTGGGATCAGGAAGGGCGAGAGTTCGTGGATCTGCAGGGCGGCATTGCCGTCACCAGCCTGGGCCATGCGCACCCGGGGCTGCTGGGCGCTCTGCAGGAGCAGTCGGAGAAAATCTGGCACCTGTCGAACGTCATGACCAACGAGCCAGCGCTGCGGCTGGCCAAAACCCTGTGTGATCACACCTTTGCCGAACGGGTATTCTTCGCCAACTCCGGTGCCGAAGCCAATGAAGCGGCGTTCAAGCTGGTACGCCGCTACGCCTGGGACCATTATGGCCCGGAAAAAAACGAGATTATCTCGTTCCGGAATTCCTTCCATGGCCGCACCCTGTTCACCGTCAGCGTGGGTGGCCAGCCCAAGTACCTGGAAGGCTTTGAGCCGGCGCCAGGCGGCATCCATCACGCCGACTTCAACAACCTCGATTCGGTAAAGGCGCTGATCTCCAAAGAGAAAACCTGTGCGGTGGTGGTTGAGCCGATTCAGGGCGAGGGTGGCGTTATGCCGGCGGACCCCGACTTTCTGCAAGGGCTGCGTGACCTGTGCGACGAGCACGATGCGCTCTTGGTCTTTGATGAAGTGCAAAGCGGGGTTGGCCGCACTGGCCACCTGTACGCCTATGAAATGTACGAGGTTGTACCGGATATCCTGACCAGCGCCAAAGGCCTGGGCGGCGGCTTCCCGGTGGCGGCCATGCTCACCACCGCCAAAGTTGCGGCAAGCCTCGGCGTGGGCACCCATGGCAGCACCTACGGCGGCAACGCCCTGGCTTGCGCCGTGGCCCAGAAAGTTATCGACACCGTCAGCCAGCCGGAGATCCTCAAGGGCGTGAAAGCGCGCTCCGACAAACTGCGCAAAGGCATGATGGACATCGGCGAACGCTATGGCGTGTTCTCTGAAGTCCGCGGTGCCGGCCTACTCCTGGGTTGTGTATTGACCGAGCAGTGGCAGGGCAAGGCCAAGGACTTCCTGAGCGCCGGCCTGGATGAAGGCGTGATGGTACTGGTGGCCGGAGCCAATGTGGTGCGGCTGGCGCCTTCGCTGATCATTCCGGAAACGGATATTGACGATGCATTGGAAAGGTTCGAAGCTGCAGTGAAGAAGGTTTCGGCCAAGTAATGCTTAGCCCCTGGAGCTGGATTCCCCTTCCGGAAATTTCGGAGGCCATGGATGGCCGGAGAGAAGCTCACATGGATGTGCTCGTAGCGGTTTCCGGAAGGGGAATCCAGCTCCAGGGGCGGGCGAGTCGGCTCCAAAAATCCTGATGGTTCGATAGAGGAGCGCATCATGTGGCGAGTCAGACCAGCCAAACTGGATGACCTGCAACAAATCCTGGACATAGCCGGCGCCCAGACCGCCAGGCTCTCATCCACCTTGCCCAAAACGAAAGAAAACCTCGCCCGAAAGATTGAGCACTCCCGGGCCTCGCTGGCCGAACAAGAACCCGCCGGCACCCCCCGCCGCTTCCTGTTCGTGCTCGAAAACACCGACACCGGCGAAATCGCCGGCACCGCAGGTATCGACACCCGCGCCGGCAACGGTCAGCCATTCTATAACTACCGGCGCGACTATCTCGTTCACGCCTCCCACGAACTCAACGTCTCGCGCCGGGTCGAAGTCCTGTACCCGAGCCACGCCCTGACAGACCTGACCTTACTGTGTGGCTTCACCCTGAAAGAGCCGCACCGAAACACCCCCGTGTTCGAATTACTGTCCCGGGCGCGGATGATGTTCATTGCCAGCCACCGGGAATGGTTCACCAACCGAACGGTGGTTGAAATCCAGGGCATACAGCATGAAAACGGCAGCGTGCCCTTCTGGGACAGCCTCGGTCGACACTTCTTCAATATGGATTTTGAAACCGCCGATCAGTATTCCGGCCAACTCAGCAAAACCTTCATAGCCGAACTCATGCCGCCGAACCCGGTGTACGTCACCCTGCTCGATACCGCCGCCCAGGACGCCATCGGCCAGCCGCACCCGTTGACTGAAGCCAACTACGACTTGCTCCAGCGGGAAGGCTTCCAGCCTGGCTGTTACCTGGATATTTTTGACGGCGGCCCCGTTATGGAGGTACGTACCGACAGCCTGAAAACCCTGGTAACCAGCCAGCCCAAAAGGTTACATGGCAGCCAGCAGAACCACGGCGAAACCTGCCTGATCAGCGCTGGCGAGGGCCAGCACTTCCGTTGCGTGCTGACCCCCGTTGCCGAGACCCTGGCCGACGATGTCAAGGTTCCGGTAAGCACCTGGCATGGCCTGGAAAGCAATGCTGGCGATCCGGTAAGGATTTCACCCCTATGAGCACGTATACAGTGAGGAGGGCGTAAATATGCTGGTTATCCGCCCGCTGCAGTCAGACGACCTCGACGACCTCTACACCATGGCTCAGAACGCCGGCAAAGGTCTGACCACCCTGCCGGCAGACCGCGCGTTACTCCAGCGTAAGATCGATCGGGCCCGGGAAGCGTTCAACCAGCGCTGCGCACCGGAGGCAGCGCTCTATCTCTTCGCACTGGAAGATACCCGCACCGGTAAAGCCGTGGGCATCAGTGGCATCGAAGCCCGGGTGGGGCTGGAAGAGGTGTTCTACAACTACCGCCTGAGCGTCACCGTGAATGCCTCCAGGGAGCTCGGTGTCCACGTGCGAACACCCACGCTTCACCTGTCGAACGACATGACGGATACCACCGAAATCTGCTCGCTGCTGCTGTCCAACGATTATCTGGGTGGGGGAAACGGGCTGTTGCTGTCGCGCTGCCGGTTCATGTTTCTTGATGACTTTAGCAGCCATTTTTCCGAAAAAGTCTTTGCGGAAATGCGGGGCGTTTCCGACAAGAACGGGCTCAGCCCGCTATGGGATGCCCTGGGCCGCAAGTTTTTCGACATGGAATTCAGCCAGGCCGATATGCTCTCCGGGCTGGGCAACAAATCGTTTATTGCCGAACTGATGCCGAAATATCCAATCTACCTGCCCATGCTGCCGGACAGCGCGCGTGCGGTCATCGGCCGGGTGCATGACAACACCCGGCCGGCCCTGAAAATGCTTCAGGCGGAAGGCTTCAACTTTAATGGCATGGTCGATATCTTCGATGGAGGGCCCGTTGTTGAGGCCTTTGTAAATAACATAAGAACGGTGCGTGAAGCCGGTAACCGTGAGGTAAAGGTGGTTGAATCCTCCGCTACACTCGATGTGCCGGCAGAGCAGCGAATGATGATCTCGAACCGTTTGTTCCGGGATTTTCGGGTAACCACGATTCCCATGGACTGTGTCGAGACTGATACCGTGAACCTGACAAGAGAAATGGCCAACGCCTTGTTGGTAGAGGCGGGCGATGTAGTGCGTCTTGCTCCCCTGAAGGACGTCGGCCTGCCGCCTATGCAACGAGTGCAGGGGCACACAAACGATTCCGAACCGGGAGGTGACAGCTAATGGCAAACCTGACAGGCAATCTTTACATCGACGGGCTCTGGTTACAGGGCCATGGTGCGCCGTTTGAATCGCTTCAGCCGGTGACCGGTGAGACCGTCTGGGACGGAAATGGCGCCAGCCTTGAAGATGTGGACGCTGCAGTGCGGGAAGCCCGCAAGGCGTTCCTGACCTGGCGCCGGAAAACTCTGGCCGAACGCCAGGCCGTGATCGAGGCCTTTGGCGAGCTGTTGGCGGAAAACAAAGAAGAGCTGGCCCATCAGATTGGCCGGGAGACCGGCAAGCCGCTCTGGGAGTCGCGCACGGAAGTGGCTGCGATGATCGGAAAAATTCCGATCTCAATCAAAGCCTACAGTGAACGCACGGGCCATACCGAATCCGAGGCCGCCGGCGGTCATGCGGTGCTGCGCCACCGGCCCCACGGGGTGGTGGCTGTCTTCGGCCCCTACAATTTCCCGGGGCATTTGCCGAACGGCCACATGGTGCCTGCCTTGCTGGCCGGTAACACCGTGGTGTTCAAACCCAGTGAGTTGACGCCCGGCGTTGCCGAGCTGACGGTCAGGCTCTGGGAGAAGGCCGGCTTGCCGGATGGGGTGATCAGCCTGTTGCAGGGCGGCTCCGACACCGGCAAATGCCTGGCCCGGCATCCACTGATCGACGGCCTGTTCTTCACCGGCAGCTCTACCGTCGGACATCTTCTGCATGAGCAGTTCGGGGGCCAGCCCGAGAAGATCCTGGCACTGGAAATGGGCGGTAACAATCCGCTGATTGTCCAGAACGTATCGGACCTGGACGGTGCCGTTCACCATGCGCTGCAATCGGCCTTCCTCTCGGCGGGGCAGCGTTGCACCTGCGCCCGCCGTTTGCTGGTGCCCAAAGGCAAGAAAGGCGATGAATTCCTGGCGCGACTGGTGGCGGTGGCCGCTCGGGTGACCGTGGCGGAATTCGATGCCGACCCGCAACCGTTCATGGGCTCGGTCATTTCGGCCGAGGCCGCAGAGAAACTGCTTGCCGCCCAGGCCGGAATGCTTGAAAAAGGGGCCAGCCCGTTGCTGGAAATGAAACAACTCAAACCCGATACCGGCCTGTTATCGCCGGGTATTGTGGATGCTACGGGCATTGGCCTGGAAGACCAGGAGTACTTCGGGCCGCTGCTAACCGTGTACCGCTACAAAAGCTTCGACGAGGCGCTGGAGCTGGCCAACGACACCCGCTACGGACTGGCCGCGGGCATCCTCACCGACGACAGGAAGCTCTATAACCGCCTGGTTGAGGAAGTGCGGGCCGGTATCGTGAACTGGAACCGGCCGCTTACCGGTGCCAGCAGCGCGGCGCCTTTCGGCGGTGTCGGTGCCAGTGGCAACCATCGCCCGAGTGCCTATTACGCGGCGGATTACTGTGCGTGGCCGATGGCGTCTCTGGAAGCGGGTAAAAGTGAACTGCCGGACACCCTGGCTCCGGGCCTGAATTTCGACTAACAGGAACAGCTGTGATGGCTAAGCACGCGGTAGAAGCAAACTTTGATGGCCTGGTGGGGCCTACCCACAACTATGCCGGATTGTCCTGGGGGAATGTGGCGTCAAAATCCAACGTCAATTCCGTGGCCAATCCCCGGGAGGCTGCCCTTCAGGGCTTGGAAAAGATGAAAAAACTGGCGGACCGCGGGTACGTACAAGCTGTCCTGCCGCCTCATGAGCGCCCTCATATACCAACACTCCGGGCTTTGGGCTTTGAGGGTAGTGAGCGCCAGGTACTGGAGGCCGTAGCCAGGGCCGATCCGGCGATCCTGGCGGCGGTATCGTCAGCGTCATCCATGTGGACGGCCAACGCCGCCACCGTGTCGCCGAGTGCCGATACCGCGGATCATCGGGTGCACTTTACCCCGGCCAATCTCAGCGCCAAATTTCACCGGTCGATCGAGCATCAGGTAACGGGCCGGTCACTGAAGGCCATTTTCGGCGACGAAAGTTATTTCGCCCACCATCCGGCCTTGCCATCGGTCAGCCATTTTGGTGACGAGGGGGCGGCCAATCACACCCGTTTGTGCAGTCGCTACGGCGAGCCCGGTGTGGAGTTGTTTGTCTACGGGCAAGAGGCTTTTAACGAGTCTGCCCCTGCTCCGGCCAGGTACCCGGCGCGGCAAACCCTGGAGGCCTCCCGGGCCATTGCCCGCCTGCATGGGCTGACCGATCGCCATGCGGTATTCGCCCAGCAGAACCCGGCGGCCATCGATGCCGGCGTGTTTCACAATGACGTTATTGCGGTGGGCAACGGTAACTGCCTGTTCTACCACGAGCAGGCTTTCCTGAATGAAGCGCAGGTGCTGGCGGATATCCGGGAGCGTTTGACCGGTACGGATCTGGAAGCGGTCCGCGTGTCGTCAGAGCAGGTGCCCATTGAGGATGCCGTGTCGTCGTACCTGTTCAATAGCCAGTTACTGAACAGTGCCGATGGTATGCTTCTGGCGGTGCCGGGTGAGTGTCGGGAGGTGCCCTCTGTCAGCCGGTACCTGGACGAGTTGGTGAAGACCAACACACCCATTACCGGCGTGGAGGTGTTTGACGTCAAGCAGTCCATGCGCAATGGCGGTGGCCCTGCCTGTTTGCGTTTGCGGGTTGCCCTCAATGATGAGGAGCTGGGTGCCATCAACCGCGGGGTGATTCTGACCGATGAGCTCTACCAGCGCCTTACCACCTGGGTTGAGGCGCACTATCGTGACCGGTTGAGCCAGCAGGACCTTGCAGACCCGATGCTGCTGGATGAGGTGCGTAAGGCTCTGGATGAGCTGACCGCCATTCTGGGGCTCGGCAGTATCTACGACTTCCAGTTGTAAGGTGCCCCGGGAATCAGCCTGCTCAGTGGGCTGATTCGCTCGAAATGGAGCGAGTCAGCATATCCATGGTGTGGCGTATCAAGGTCTCAGAGGGGAATTCGTCGCTTTGCGACAACTCGGCCTGGCACAGCATGATAACGCCATGCAGTGCGCCGCGAAGATACAATGCAGTGCGGGCGGGTGAGCTGATTCTCTCCTGGCTGATGGTGCCGTCTTCCAGCCCCTGACGAATGGCGGTCTCCATCAGCATCATCAATTCGTTTTTCGAGCACAGCATATCCCGGGCCTGGTCGCCTTCGGCATCGGCGATGGCCGTGGAGGCTTTGGTCAGCGCAGTAAAGTAATCCGGCACCTCCACGTAAAAGCGATAGTAGGCCTCGCCCATGGCCCGGATTTTCCCCAGGCCGGTGCCGGTGTTCTCCAGCGCCCGTTCGAAGCGGCTAACCAGATCCTGGCCTGCCCGCAGCATGATGCCGCGCTGAATAGCGGCTTTATCTTTGAAATAGACATACAGCAGCGCCCGGCTGAGGCTGGCGGTGCGGGCGATATCGTCCATGGAGGTCCGTTCGTAGCCTTTTTCGGAAAAAACCCGTTCGGCGGCATCCAGAATGGCCTCGTGCCTGGCCTGCTTTTCCCGTTCCCGTCTTGATTTCAGCGGTTCATTCATACTGCTTCCGAGCTGTTTGGCTGTGGCGACATGATAACTGAAATTCGATGAAAGCCGATTATTGACAATTTGTCAAAGAGTGACATCATGTCGAAAACAATGGCCAGCCTCCGACGGACCGGAGAGCAACAATTAACCATGTTCAGGGAAAGGGGTCGGAACACTATGTCTCTCATGCCACATCACTCACCGTTTGCACTGGTCAGCGTTCTGCTGGCTGCTTTCATGATCTCCGGTTGCCGTGGAGGTGGGTCTGAATCCGCCGACAGCGGTTCTGTCTCTGTGCGAGTGGCCGAGGTGGCCGGCGGGAAGATGGAAGAAATTCCCTTGCGCTTTTCCGGTATTGTCCGTGCCGCCCAGCGTGCAACCCTGACTTTTCAGGTCAGCGGCACGCTCAAGGAGAGGCCGGTAGAATTAGGCCAAAGCGTAAAACCAGGCGACGAGTTAGCGCGTTTGTATAACCCGGCTCTGGAGCCGGCACGGGATTCCGCTGCGGCGCGCCTGGAAGAGCTCAGAACGCAATTCGAGCAGGCCCAGCGGGAGTGGGAACGGTCCAGCCGGCTTCACCAGCGGGGCGTGGTCTCTGAACAGACCCTGGAACAGATTGCCGCCCGCCGGGATTCCCTGAGGGCCAGTATGGCCACCGCAGAAGCGTCGCTGGCGGAGGCCACGCGGTTGCTGGAGGAAAGTGTTCTGGAAGCGCCATTTGCCGGGCAGGTGGAGGCATTGCTGGTAGAGCGGGATGAATTCGTTGCGGCGGGCCAGCCGGTTATGCGCCTGTCATCGCCACTGGGGCGGGAAGTGGAGGTGCGGGTGCCCGCGCACCTGCTCAACCATGTGCGTGTTGGTCAGTCATTGCCGGTATGGCTGGTGCAGGATCGAAACCGAGAGCCTGCCACCGGGACGGTTGTGGAAATTGCCCAGGGCAGTTCCATCCGCGGTGAGTTGCATCCGGTTCTGGTCAGCCTGCCCCCCAATTCGCTGTCCTCTGGCGAGCCGGTAGAGGTTGGCATTGCTCCGGTTCGGGAATCGGCGATTACCGTGCCGCTGCTGTCGGTTGTGCGGGATAGCGTGGGAACCAGCGTGTTTCGGGTAAAAGATGACATTGCCCGGCGGGTACCGGTAGAGGTTGACCGGGTTATCGGCGAGCGTGTGATGGTGCACCCCGGCGCTCTGGCGCCCGGTGACCAGGTGGTATACGCCGGTATGACCCGGTTGGTGGATGGCGACACCGTGGAGGTACGCTGATGACTCGCCGCCTCCTGAATTACCAGCGCTTGCTGGGCATGGTGGTGACCATGCTGTGTTTACTGGGCATCGCAGCCTACAGCACGATGCCCAGGCAGGAAGACCCCAGCTTTCCATACCGGGCAGGCATGGTGACGGTGAGTTACCCCGGGGCAAGTGCCGAGGCGGTGGAGCGCCTGGTGCTGCAGCCGCTGACCGATGAACTGCGACAGGTGGAAGAACTGGACTGGAGCCAGGGTACGGCGAGAACCGGCGTGGCCCTGGCCCGGTTAAAATTGCGCGACCGCATCTACGATACGGATTCCGCCTGGGACCGGGTGCGTCAGGCGATGGAACGTGCGCGACAAGACTTCCCGGACGACGTTGGCCTGATGGAGCTGGACGACCGGCTGATCGACATCCCTGCCGTGGTGCTGGCGGTGGGTGGTTCGCCCTCCGTCACCGAGCTCTCCGAGGTGGCTGAGCGTTTGAAGCAGAATCTGCTCGATATTCCGGGCATTTCACGGATTGAGCTTGAAGGTGATGCCGACGAGCAGATTACTCTGGCGCTTGATGACGCCGCTCTTTACCGCCTTGGTGTCCCGCCCAAGCGCATACTCGACACCCTCGCGCGCCGAAATCAGACCATTCCCGGCGGGTTCGTGGTGGTGGAAGGAAAACGGCTCTCGGTGTTGCCCAATACCGAGTTCACCGACATAGACGCCATCCGCGCCACCCCCATCGAATTGCCGGATGGCTCCCAGGTGCCGCTGGCGGCCGCTGCCGAGGTCTGGCGTGGGCCGGCGGAGCCCCGGCAACCGGAAACCTGGTTTGATGGTGAGCGGGTGGTGCTGCTGTCCATCATTATGGAAGAGGGCACCACCGATGCGATTCGCTTCGGTGAGCGCATCCGTAACCGGCTGGAACAGGTTCGGGGTGACTTCGAGCCCTACGACATCCGGGAAATGTTTTTCCAGCCTGACAAGGTCTCCGATCGCCTCGATGACCTGGCCTGGAGCCTGGTGCTGTCAGTGCTGATCATCGTGGCGGTGGTGTTCACCGGTATGGGCATTCGCATGGGGCTGTTGGTGGCATCGATTCTGCCCATGGTGGCACTGATCAGTGTGGGCTTCTACGACCTCGGCGGCGGCGTGTTGCACCAGATTGCGGTGATCGGGATGGTGATTTCCCTGGGTATCCTGATCGATAACGCGATTGTGGTGGTGGAAAGCATTCAGGGCTACCTGGATGAGGGTATGCGCAGACTGGATGCTCTGCGCAAAGCGGTTGGTGAGCTTGCGGGCCCATTGGGAGCCTCGACCGGAACCACCCTGGCCGCTTTCGCGCCCCTGTTGATGGCCAAGGGCGGGGCCGCTGATTTCACCCGGGGCGTGCCGGTGATGATCATGCTGACCTTGTCCGTCAGTTATTTGCTGGCCATTTCCGCGGTCCCTTTGCTGGCAGCGCGGTTCCTCAAACCCCGGCGTAATGTACAACGGGATCGGCTGATTGGCCTGGCGCGCTACCTTGGCAGTCTGGTCTACCGGTATCCGGGGCGCCTGATTTCCATCGGCGCGCTGCTGGTGGTGATCAGCCTGGGCATGACGCCGTTCATGGCCCAGCAGTTCTTCCCCAATGCCGACCGGCCCCGGGTGATTGTTGAAATGTATATGCCCGAGGGAACCGACCAGGCACGGACAGCGGAGGTGGCTGCAGTGCTGGAGCAGGCGATCCGCAGCCGCCCGGAAGCGCTGGAAGTGCACCGTTTTGTCGGTTTTACCGGGCCATCGTTTTATTACAACCTTCAGCGCTCTCCCCAGGCGCCGAATCGTGCCCGCCTGGTGGTGCGCACGCCAACACTGGCCGACACCACGGACCTGGTGCAGTGGATTCGCGCCGAAGCGGCCCGGTCCATGCCGGAACTGAACATCACCGCCGGTATTCTGGGCCAGGGCCCCCCGCGGCCGGCCCCGGTGGCCGTGCGAATCTTCCATCCGGACGATACCACCCGTGCCCGCGCGACCGAGCAGGTTTTTGCTATCCTGCGCGGGGTGGAAGGCACCGTTGATGTTCGCCACGATCTGGACATTGGGGTGCCCAGTATCGCCATCAATGTCGACGATGCCACCGCCGCACGATACGGGCTGACCCGTGCTGACGTTGCCCAGAGCCTGTATGGCCAGAGTTACGGCGCTGTGGCGGAGCGTTATCGCCAGGAAGAGGATCCTATTCCAATTGTGCTGCGTTCCCGGGAGGGAACCTCGCTGTCCCTGTCACGCCTGTTGTCGGTCAACAGCTACAATGACCGGGGAGATGCCATTCCGCTGTCAGCCGTTGCGACCGTGGATACCACGTGGGAGCCGGCCGCGGTTTACCTGCGTAACGGCGTTCGTGTGAATACCGTCAGTGCCAATCTGGAGGATCATTACAGTTTCAGCCAGGCACTGGACGGCCTTTATGCCGGGCTGGAGCAGAATCCGTTGCCGGAGGGTACTCGCCTGGATATGGGCGGCGACGCAGAGGGTTCCGACCGGGCCAACAGCGCGTTGTTGACGGCCGCACCCATGGGAATGTTGCTTTTGCTGTTTTTCCTGTTGCTTCAGTTCAACTCCTTCCGACGGGTGGGCATCATTCTGTTAACCGTGCCCCTGGCCACGGTGGGCATCTTTCCGGGCCTGGTGTTGTCAGACTCCCCCTTCGGCTTTCAGTCGCTGCTTGGTGTGATCGCTCTGGTTGGTATTGTGGTAAACAACGCCATTGTGCTGCTGGATGTGATGGATCGGGAGCTGGAACGCGGCCGGGCGATTGCCGATGCGGTACGCACCGCCGTAGAGCGCCGAACCCGGCCTATCCTGTTGACAACCGCAACCACCGTTGCCGGCTTGCTGCCCCTGGCCTTTTCCAGTTCCACGCTCTGGCCGCCCATGGCCTGGGCGATTATCAGTGGCTTGCTGGCTTCGACGGTCCTGACGCTGCTGGTTATTCCGTCGGTGTGTACCAGGCTGATCAAGCTTCCAGTGGCAGACCCGGAGAACGCCCCCGCCTGATTCTGGAAAGCGTTCAGGGCCGCTCGTGCGAGTCGGCCCTGAAGACCTCCCGGGCACGAATCATCAGGCCGGCCCGTTGCCCGGCCGGCACTGCCCGGTTGGGGAACACCACGGCTTCGGGCGCGGTGCCGACCTGATAGCGATCCTGACCATCTTCCCAGATCAACGTGCCGGGCTGATACTCGGTAAAGTTGGCGGCATCGTCCGGCACGTAAAACCGGAACGAGGGCCCGGTATTAATCACCTCATGCACCACCTCAAACACCGTTAACTGGTCAAACGGCGGGCCCGCCTTGGGTGGGGGATCGCCCAGGAATTTTCGGCGCAAAGCGCCCTCGATTCCCTGAAAACGACGAAGGTCATTCTGGCCGAACGGTTCAACCTTTCCCAGCTCGATGGTAAAGCTTTCGCACTGAAGTGCGCTGGCGGTGAACGACGAGAAAACGGTCGATTCTTTGTGCTGCAAGAGCAGGGTTTCCACCTCAGACTCCAGCAAAAACGCACATTGTCCGGCGGGTACGGATCGCCCTTCGACAAACGGGTACAGGGCAAATCGCTCTCGTTTCGAGGGGCGGATGGCGGTATGGAGATCGTAGTGGCTCAATGCGAGCCCCTGATGAGCCTGGGCGAATTGCCGGCACATCTCTTCCAGAAACTGTGCCCGCTGTGCCTCGGGAAGCCCGGCATTTTCGGGTGTGCCGTGAGCGCCGTTAAATAGCCGGTTCATGTTGGCATCGATAAACCGCTCGCCGGCTAGCATCGCCGGAGGGTTGCCAAGGATCAGCAGCAGTGGGCAGGCCGGTGACCACTCCTCTGAAAGCAGCTCTGATGCGAGCGTGTTCAGTACCTCAATCGGTGCCGTTTCGTTACCGTGTACACCGGCAGAAATGATCAGAGCGTCCTGGTTGGGGTTAGGCCGCATTGGTGGTGGCGTTATCCAGAGCACGCCGGTGCCCTTGCGGGAAACCTGGGTGCCATCGGGGAGCGAGATTTTGTCTTCAGGAAGATCGCAGGCCGCGTTGGCAAGCGTGTGGCTCAGCCAGTCCGGGTGGAATTCAAAGAGCTGATTCGTTGCTTTCATAGACTCCCCTGAAGCGTTTGGGGGCATCTGGCGGGATAGGCTTTCCGGGAATTTCGGAGGCCATGGATGGCCGGAGAGAAGCGCACAGGGATGTGCTTGTAGCGGTTCCCGGAAAGTCTATCCCGCCAGATGACCATGCTCCCGGCGATAGGAGCAAAAGTTAGCCATTAACCGGCCGCTGATGTCGCAGCAGATGATTTTCCAGCTTACGGAAAACGAACACCAGAATAAACGTCAGCGCCATATAGCAAAGTGCGACAAAGATGAACGCATCGAAGGGCGCGTAAAACCGCGAGTAGATGTTTCTGGCCGCGCCCGTCAGATCGACAATGGTCACCACACTGGCAATCGCGCTGGCGTGCAGCATGAAGATCACCTCGTTGGCATAGGCCTGAACGGCCCGGCGCGCTGCGCTTGGCAGAATGATGCGGCGCATCCGCAGGAACCAGTTCATGCCGTAGGCCTTGGCCGCTTCAATTTCGCCATGGGGCGTCGACATAATGGCCCCGCGGATGATTTCCGTGGTGTAGGCCGCGGTATTCAGGGTAAAGGCCAGAAGGGCCGGGTAGAGCGGTTCCCGGAAAATCTCCCACCAGAAGGTTTCCTGGATGCCAGGAATCTGGGCCACGCCATAGTAGATGATGTACAGCTGGATCAGCAGCGGCGTGCCCCGAAACAGGTAGGTGTAGATCCAGATCGGACCCGACACCAGGGGATTCCTGACGGTGCGCAGAATCGCCAGTGGCACAGCCACGATCAGGCCAATCACCAGCGACAGGAACACCAGATGCACGGTCGTGACCAGACCGTCCCAGTATTCCATCAGTGTCATGGCCGTAAAAATTTCGTTGGCGTTCAGCCACTCGGCAATGAAATCAGGCATCGTTTAATTCCCCTGGACCACGCCGACATTGGCCCGACGATCCAGCCATTTGATAAACAGTTCCGAGCCTGCGGTCAGGATGAGATACACGGCAGCCACGGGGATAAAGAAATGGAACGGCATACGCTCGGCCTTGGCGGCTTCTTCTGCCACCCGGACCATGTCGGTCAGGCCGATGATAGAGACCAGAGCCGTTGTCTTGAGCAGCACCTGCCAGTTGTTGCCGATGCCGGGCAGGGCATGGCGCAGCATCTGTGGGATCATCACCCGGCGGAAGGTGTGCCAGCGGGAAAATCCATAAGCCTTGGCCGCCTCGATCTGGCCCACATCCACGGCCAGAAAGGCGCCGCGGAAGGTTTCTGTCATGTAGGCACCGAAAATCAGGCCGATGGTCACCACGCCGGAGATAAACGGATCAAACTGGAAGAAAAAGTCGATACCGCGGGTTTCCCACAGGTAGTCTGACAGCATATTCACCGCCACCTGGCCGCCATAATAAAACAGCAGCATCATGACCAGATCCGGAACTCCCCGAATCAGCGTGGTGTACGTGGTGGCAATGCCGGCGGCAACGCGACTACCGGAGAGTTTTGCGCTGGCCCCTACAAGGCCCAGCACCAGGGCAAGCGCCAGGGAGAGGAAGGCCAACTCAACGGTGACGATCGCGCCTTCGGCAAGAGCCGGGCCATAGCCTTTCAGATCAAACATGGGAGTATCCGGTCAGCAGGGGCGGCGCGTTGCCGCCCCCGAGGTCATTACATCTTGATGTCGTAATTGAAGTACTTGTTCATGATGGTGTCGTAGGTGCCATCTTCCTTCAACGTACGCAGAGCGGCGTTCACTTCTTCGGCCAGGTCGGCATCACGCTTGCGCATGGCAACGCCAACGCCTTCGCCCAGTTTTACCGGCTCGCCGACTTCCTTGAAGCCCTCTTTGGTCAGAATGGTTTGCTCGCCTACCGGGTAGTCCACGAAGGCCACATCCAGGCGCTGGCCTTCAAGGTCCAGAACCATGTCGTCTGCGGTGGTGTAGCGTTTGATCTCAACAATGCCACCCATATTTTCCGTGACAAAGGTGTCCATGGTGGTGCCACGCTGCACGCCCACGGTCTTGCCTTTCATGGCATCCATGTTGGTGACGTCGGTGTTGAAATCGCTCGGGCCGAACCAGCCACCCGGGGTGTTGTAGTAAGGCTCGGAGAACAGCACACGCTTGGCGCGCTCGGCGGTGATCGACATGGAGGACATGATCAGGTCGAATTTACGTGCCAGCAAGCCGGGAATCATGCCGTCCCAGGCCTGGATCACGAACTTGCAGTTGGCATTCATTTCTTCGCACATGGCGTCGGCCAGTTCCACTTCGAAGCCGGTCAGTTCGCCGTTGTCGTCTTTGTATTCAAATGGCTCGTAGGGCACATCAAAAGCAATGCGCAGGTTTCTTTCCTGGGCCTGGGCCGTACCGGCGGCCAGGGCCAGGGCACAACTTGCTGCAACAATCAGTTTTTTCATGTGTCACTTCTCCAGTAATTCGCCAAAGGCTTTATTTTTTATGGAAGTTTCGGGAGCTTGTTGTTAACTCCGGGCCAGCACCGATTCAAGATAGCACCGGTGTTCAGAACTTGGGAGCAAGAAATTGCTTCATTCGCTCGGAATCCGGATGGTCGAAGACCTTTTCCGGGGTTCCCTGCTCCTCGATCACGCCCTGATGCAAAAACAGGACCTGGCTGGACACATCCCTTGCAAATGCCATTTCGTGGGTAACCACGATCATGGTGCGGCCTTCCTCGGCCAGACTCTGCATAACCTTCAGCACCTCGCCCACCAGTTCCGGGTCCAGGGCTGAGGTGGGTTCATCAAACAGCATCACCTCCGGCTCCATGGCCAGGGCCCGGGCGATGGCCGCCCGCTGCTGCTGCCCGCCGGACATCTGGGCCGGGTAGTAGTCCTTGCGCTCGTAGATGCCTACTTTATTCAGATAAGCTTCTGCCCGCTCAATGGCTTCTTTTTTCGGGGTTTTAAGCACGTGAATGGGCGCTTCAATGATGTTTTCCAGCACCGTCATGTGCGACCACAAGTTGAAGCTCTGAAAGACCATGGAAAGGCGGGCGCGAATCAATTCAACCTGGCGGTTGTCGGCGGGTACGCGTTCTCCCTTGCGGTTGTCGGTGAACCGGATTGGGTCGCCGTGCACAATAATGTCGCCGGACGTTGGCGTCTCCAGCAGGTTGATACAGCGCAAAAATGTGCTTTTGCCGGAGCCGGAACTACCAATCAGGGAAACCACATCGCCCTTTTGGGTTTCAAGGGATATGCCTTTGAGGACTTCCAGCTTGTCAAAGGTTTTATGGATATCCCTGCAGATAAGAGGCGCGGGTTCCGCCATGGGTGGCTCCTGAGACTGTCAAACAAAGGCGCTTGTTTTACGGACTGTCGCCGCAGAAATCAATACCGCTTTGTTGAGTTTTGGTGAATCGGGATCAAGACCTGTGTCGGTCATTTTGGCGCAAATGTTGATCAATGCAAGCATTTTGCCGTGTTATGGGCCGGTGTTGTCGGTCAGCAGGTCCTGAAGGTCCCAGGGGGCAGGAATGCGCAGCAGTTCGTCTCCTTCTTTCTCCATTGCCTTCAGGGTCTGCCGGACAAAGCGTACATGGGCGGTTGCGATTTTCCGTGCCTGCTCCGGTTTGGATGCGATGATGGCCTCGTAAAGCTGACGGTGCTGGCGCATGATTTTCCGGCGCATATCCTCGCGAGGATTCAGGTTGGAGACCGAAGCCTGCACGGTCAGCAACATCATATTCTTCAGCCCGTTCAGAATATGCACCAGAATCGGGTTGTGGGACGCCTCGACAATAGCCTGGTGAAAGTTGTGATCGGGGCGCGCGTTACTGAGTGGGTCGGTGGTTTCCAGTGCCTGAAAGGCCTTGGTCAGACGATGCCGGTCGATATTGGTCGCCCGTTGGGCGGCCAGAAACGCCGCTTGCCCGTCCAGTTGCTCACGCACTTCGAGCAGATCGTACAGGGTCCGGGCGTGCCCCTGGTAGAGGTGCATCAGCGCGCCGGTCTCCTGGTTGCCGGGCCCGGGGACAATGCTTGCCACAAAAGAGCCCTTGCCATGCCGGGTTTCAATGACCCCCCGGGCCTGGAGCTCGTGCAGGGCCTCCCGGACTACCGGGCGTGACACCCCCAGTCGGGCGACCAGTTGGCGCTCCGAGGGAATCTTCTGCCCCGGAGCCAGCCCGCCGTCGAGAATCAGGCGCTCAAGCTTGCAGGAAATTTCTCTGGATATTCCCATAACCGTTCTGGTCTGACCAGTTAGAAGGTAAGGCAACAGCATACGACAGTGCTGCCCGGTGCCACAAACCCCAGGCTTGATGGCGGGTTAGAGAAAGGGGCCCGCGTCTGTGCCGGAAAAACTGGTCAGACCAGTAGCATAAATGATGGACGTTTTGCCTCTAGAGAACGAGTATTCTGGTCATCAAGTATAAAAAGTAACCTCGGAAAACAGGTCGGTAACCTTATGACTATCTCAGCTACGGTCAGCAAATGGCAGCTGGCGAAGCAGTTCCGGGCCTTTATTGATCCGGCGTTCGTGATCACCGATGACGAAACCCTGAAGCCCTACGAATGCGATGGTCTGGCCATGTACCGGGAGATGCCCATGCTGGTGGTGCTCCCGGAAACCGTGGAGCAGGTGCAGCGGGTGATGCGCATTTGCCACGAACACGGTGTGCCGGTGGTGGCCCGTGGTGCCGGTACCGGGTTGTGTGCCGGCGCCATGCCCCATAAAGAAGGGGTGGTGCTCTCGTTGGCCAAGTTCAACCGCATTCTGGACATTGATCCGATTGGTCGCACTGCGCGCTTGCAGCCGGGCGTTCGCAATCTGGCGATCAGTGAAGAGGCGGCGCAGTATGGCCTATATTACGGCCCGGACCCTTCTTCGCAAATCGCCTGCACCATTGGCGGCAACGTGGCTGAGAACTCCGGGGGCGTCCACTGTCTGAAGTACGGCCTGACCGTGCACAACCTGCTCAGTGTGGAGGTGATCACCGCCGAGGGAGACCGGGTAACCATTGGCAGTGATGCTCTGGATAGCTGTGGCATGGATCTGCTGGCTTTGGTAACCGGTTCCGAGGGTCTGCTGGGTGTGGTTACCGAGGTGAAGGTAAAGTTGCTGCCCAAGCCGGAGGTGGCCCAGGTGATCATGGCCGGCTTCGACAGTATCGAGAAAGCCGGCGATGCGGTGGGAAGCGTGATCTCCCACGGCATCATCCCCGGAGGTCTGGAAATGATGGACGGCCATGCCATTATTGCCGCTGACGACTTCTGCGGGGCCGGCTATCCCCGGGATGCCAAGGCTTTGTTGTTGTGTGAAGTGGACGGCACCGAAGAGGAAGTGCACGAACACATCGCCGAGGCCGAAGCCCTGTTCCGTAAGCTTGGCGCTACCTCCATCCGGACCTCCCAGAGCGAAGAAGAGCGGGCGCTGTTGTGGAAAGGGCGCAAGTCGGCCTTCCCGGCGGTGGGGCGTATCTCGCCGGATTATTACTGTATGGACGGCACCATTCCCCGTCGCTATCTGGCGAAGGTTCTGCTGGAAATGGAAGCGATGTCCGAAGCGTTCGGCCTGCGGGTGGCGAATGTGTTCCACGCCGGCGATGGCAACCTGCACCCGTTGATCCTGTTTGATGCCAATGTGCCCGGCGAGTTCGACAGGGCAGAGGCGTTTGGCAGCGCCATTCTGGAATTGTGCGTCGAGGTCGGTGGCTGTATCACCGGTGAGCACGGCGTGGGCGTGGAGAAAATTCGCCAGATGGCGGTGCAGTTCAATGACGACGAACTGCAGCAGTTCCATGAGGTGAAAGCGGCCTTCGACCCCACCGGGATTCTGAACCCGGGCAAGGGCGTGCCCACCCTGAAATTTTGCCAGGAGTATCGCTCCATCGAGCACAAGCAACACAAGCACGAAGAGGCGGACGCTGCCCATGGCTGATCAGATTCAAACCCTGCAGGAGCAGGTGCTCCAGGCCCGCAGTCACGGGCAGACACTCAACATTGTCGGCGGCGGTAGCAAGTCTTTTATGGGCCGTCAGGCCGATGCGGCTGCCGGCACTTTAAGCCTGGCCGGGCACACGGGCGTGGTGGAATACCACCCGGTGGAGCTGGTGCTGACGGTGCGTGCCGGCACCACTCTGAAAGAAATAGAGGCGGTGCTGGCGGAGCAGGGGCAGTGTTTGCACTTCGAGCCGCCGCGTTTCGGAGATGCCTCCACGATTGGTGGCACCCTGGCCTGTAATCTGTCTGGCCCGGCCAGACCCTGGGCCGGCTCGGTGAGGGATCAGGTGCTGGGTATTCGCCTGCTGAACGGCAAGGGCGAACACCTGCGTTTTGGTGGCCAGGTGATGAAAAACGTGGCGGGATATGACGTTTCCCGTTTGCAGGCCGGCGCCATGGGAACGCTCGGGGCAATCACCGAGATCAGCCTGAAAGTCATGCCAAAGCCGGCGGCCACCGCAACCCTGGTGCGGGAGATGGCCATGGACGAGGTGGTGGCGTACATGAATCGTCGTGCCGGAGAGCCCAAACCCGTTACCGGTGCCTGCTGGGTGGACGGCAAGGTCTACCTGCGCCTGGCTGGCGCAAAGTCTGCCGTGGAAGCGACCGCCGAGAAATGGGATGGCGATGTTATGGCTGGGGATGACCCGTTTTGGCAGCACGTTCGAGATATGCAGCACGACTTTTTTGACGACCCGGAAACGCCGCTCTGGCGTTTTTCCCTGGATTCCACGGCCAGAACGCCGGAGCTTGGCGGCCCCTGGATGATCGACTGGGCCGGTTCCCAGCGCTGGTACCGCGGCCAGCCGTCACTGAACGATCTGGAGCCTTTGGCCCGGGCCGCTGGCGGGCAGGTCAGCCTGTTCCGGGGTGGTGATCGCAGCACTGAAGTGATGCACAGCCAACCGGAAGCGCTGAAAACCATCCAGCGCCGAGTAAAACATTCGTTCGACCCCGACGGGATTTTCAATCCCGGTCGTCTCTACAGCTGGTTGTAATTATGCAAACGAATCTGGTTCAGCAATTTGCCAATGATCCTGAGGGTCAGGAAGCGGAGGACATCCTCCGGGCCTGCGTGCATTGCGGTTTTTGTACCGCAACCTGCCCGACCTATCAGGAGCTCAACGACGAGCGGGACGGGCCCCGTGGCCGAATCTACCTGATGAAGATGTTCCTGGAAGGCGGCGAAGTGACCGAGAAAACCCGGGAACATCTCGACCGCTGCCTGACGTGTCGCAGCTGTGAAACCACCTGTCCTTCCGGCGTGAAATATGGCCGCCTGGTGGATATCAGCCGTGGTTTGATGGAGAAAGAGCTGCCGCGTAAGCCGCAGGAAAAATGGCTGCGCTGGGCGCTGACGCGATTTCTGCCAGACCGCCGGGTGTTCGGATTGATGCTGCGCCTGGGCCAGGCCTTCCGGCCGATCTTGCCGGAAAAGCTTCGCGTCAAGGTGCCGCCACGCCGGCACGCCAGCCCCTGGCCGTCGTCCAGTCACAGTCGGGTGGTTCTGGCGCTGGCGGGCTGTGCCCAACCTGCGGCCGCGCCCAACACCAATGCCGCTGCGGCCCGGGTGCTGGACAAGCTGAGAATAACCTTGCTGGAAGCTCCGGAAGCCGGCTGCTGTGGCGCTGTGAATTACCATTTGGCAGAGCATGAGCGTGGTCTGGAGCAGATGCGCGGCAACATCGATGCCTGGTGGCCGGCGATTGAAGCCGGTGCCGAGGCCATCATCATGACCGCCTCGGGCTGTGGGGCCATGGTTCAGGACTACGGTCACCTGCTCAAAGACGACCCGGTTTATGCCAACAAAGCGAGAAAGGTCAGCGAACTGTGCACCGACCTGGGCGCTTTCCTGTTGCAGGAGGACCTGGAGCCGCTGAAGGGAGCCGCCCAGGGCGGCAAGGTGGCGTTTCATTGTCCGTGCACGCTGCAGCACGCCATGAAGCAAAGTGGCGTGGTGGAGCAGGTGCTTACCAGAGCCGGTATTGAGCTGGCGGCTACCAAAGACAAGCACCTGTGCTGTGGTTCGGCGGGCACCTATTCCATTACTCAGCCCGAGATGAGCCAGAAGCTACTGGACAATAAGCTCAAAGCCCTGACGGTGGACAACCCGGTTCGGATTGTGACAGCCAATATCGGTTGCCAGTTGCATCTGGAAACGAAAGCCGAGGTGCCGGTGAACCACTGGATTGAGTTGCTGGACCGCTGAGCGGCTCACGGAAAGCCCCCGCCGTTTCTGCTAAAGTCGCATTTCCCGCCCCGCCGTTCGTCTCCTCGGCGGGGCTCTGAACTCCACAAATCACAGGATGTGAACCCATGCCAGGGAAACGGGCGCTTTGTCTGCTTTTTGTCGTCGTGGCCTCACCGGCCGCCGCTGAAATCTACCGTTGGACCGATGCCAGCGGGTCGATTCACTTTTCTGATACGCCACCCGCGCAATTGCGGCATTCCAATGTGACCTTGCGGGAACCTGTCACCGTACCTATGAGCGAAAACATCCGCCAGGCCGACAAGGTACGGCAGAGCCGGGCCGATGTGGATCGGTTACTGGCGCCCCGGAGCCGCGACCGCTATGCCGCCAGCCGGGAAGACCGGGAGCAGGCTCGCCAATGCGACAAATACCGGAAACAGCTGGACCGTATTCAGGGCCAGTTGCGGGCCGGCTACGGTAATGACCGGGGCAACAGTCTCAGGCAGAAACGGCGCAAGGTCAGCCGGCAATACAGCCGGGAGTGTCTGCTCGATTAGGCCGGGTTACCCCGAGTAAAGAGGCAGGCTTCGGTTACCTCGGATTGCGATTGCTGCCGGACTACTGTTAGCTATCTATCTTATTAACGGAGGTAGCCTTTGTCTCATTTTCAGCTCGCGTTATTACTCGGCATGACCGTGGCTCTGGGGCCCCTGGCTCTGGACGCCTACCTGCCGGCTTTTCCCGATATTGCCGATGGTTTCGGCATTCCCCATGCCGATGTCGGCCTCACGCTCAGCGCCTATGTTGCGACACTGGGGCTGGCCCAGTTGGTGGGCGGGCCTTTGTCAGATCGTTACGGGCGCAGGCTGATTCTGTTCATCGGGCTGACCATCTTCGCCCTGGCCGCCATGATGATTGCCGGTGCCAATACGCTGTCGGAGTTGGTGGGCTGGCGCATCGTGCAGGGCGTGGGCGGTGCTTTCTGCGCAGTTTCGGTGCCGGCCGTTGTCCGTGACCAGGTAGGTGGGCAGGAAGCGGCACGCCTGTTCGGCCTCATTGGCCTGATCATGTTTATTGCTCCGGCCGCCGCGCCCTCGCTGGGTGCCCTCATGCTGGCGCTGGGCGACTGGCACTGGATTTTTGTGCTCCTGGCCGGTTACGCACTCTTCCTCGCCGTGGTGCTGCAAATCGCTTTGTTTCCGAGGCTGAAGCCCCGGCCCAGAGAGACCACGCCAGTGAAGACCCTGGTAACCAACTATATGCTGGTACTGCGACACAGCACGACCATGCGTTTTGTCGGTATTCAGGTTATGTGCTTCAGCACCATGATGCTCTTTATTACCCATGCCTCGTTCATCTATCAGGAGTGGTTTGGCCTGTCGAATGCCAGTTTCTCGATGCTGTTTGCGGCCAATATCGGCTTGATGGCGGTCCTGAATCTGGTTAACCGGCCCCTGTTGCGGCGTTTTTCGTCGGTGGTACTTCTGCGGGTTCAGGTTATCCTGCAGTTCCTGATGCTGGTGGGGCTGGTGACTGTTGTGCTTCTGGCGGGGCCGTTCTGGGCGGTGGCATTGTTTATCATTGGCGCCGTTGGTTTTCAGGGCGGTATTGTGCCTAACAATATGGCCAATGCCCTGGAGTTTTTCCCCCATCTGGGCGGAACCGCCGCCGCCATGCTGGGCGCCTCGCAGTTCACCCTGGCCGGGGGTGTCAGTGCGCTGTCATCCACCTTTGGTGGCGATGCGTTGCTGCCTATTGTGGCCAGTATGCTGGCTTGTTCTGCCGGCGCAGTGGCATTAGCCGCCGGCGCGCCAGCGGCGATTGCCCGGGAAAAAGCGAGGGCCGAAGCGCAAGCCTGATCCCGGGGAAAAGGGGCCTGCCGGCCCCGCTGCCGCTCTCACGCCATTAACGGCATCAGAACTCGACGGTGGCTGAAAGCCACAGCCGACGCCCTTGCTCTACTGTGCCACCTTGTGCCATACCGCGGTTGACGTAGATGTAGTCAGACGCCCAGTCGGTTTCCACATTCCCATCGTCAACGTAGCTGTACTCTTCGCCAGACAGGAAGTCCTTGTCGAGCAAATTGTTGATGGTGGCCGTCAGCGTCACCGCCTTTGTGGCGCGGTAGCTGGCCCCCAGATGGAACAGGGCGTAGGCGTCGAGATCACCGACGGCATCGTCAATCGCCTGTTCCTCGGTCGAGAAATTTTCCCGGTTTTTGGTGTAGCGTGTGCGCTCACCACGGTATTCGCCCGCCAGCCACAGGCTCAATTGCGCGTTCGCCTGCCAGTTCAGGCGTGCGTTCAGCACGTGCTCCGGGGTGTTGGTCAGCTTGGCACCGCGGTTTTCGCCGCTTTTCTGTTCGCTGTCGGTGTAGGTGTAGTTACCGCGAATGCTCCAGTCCGGGGCGAATTGCCAGCTCGACGCCAGCTCCAGTCCGCGGGTTTCTGCCTTGCCGATGTTCGCCAATTGCTCGTAGGTGCCGTCCGGAATGCCTGGATCGCCGCTGATGACGACGTCGCTGCCATCATCGATTTTGTCTTTGAAGCGGGTATAAAACACGGTGGCGTTGGCCTTGAAGCCATCGAGGTTGTCGTAATAGGCGCCGATTTCATAATTGGTACTCTTCTCCGGCTCCAGCCCCGGGGTGCCGATGGTGATGTCTTCGCCCTGGCCGGTTACACCGTTGATGCCCTCGTGCAGATCACTGATTTCCGGCGTCTTATAGCCCTGGCTGATGCCACCCTTGAAGGTCCAGGATGGCGTGCTGTTCCAGACCAGGTAAGCGCGTGGTGTGAAATGGCCGGCGAAGGCGTCGTGGTCCTCATAACGGCCGCCGATGGTCAGCGCCAGGTCGTCACGCAGGTACCATTCGTCCTCTGCGAATAACGCCCAGGAGCTTTGCTCAAAGGTGGTGTCGGCAATGCCGTCGGTCAGTTCAGTATCGCGATACTGGGCGCCCACGGTGGCAATGTGGCTGGCCCCTATGGGCGCTACCAGGCGCGTGTCGACGATGGAGTCTTTGGATTCCAGTTTGCGCTTGTTGCCGCCGACCAGGTTCTGGTAAGGAGCATCGTAAGGCTGGCCAAAAATGCCCGGCAGAGTCCGCCCCTCGGTCTCGGTGACGTTGTGGGTCAGATCACTCGACCAGGTGCCAAAATCCAGGGCACTGACGTGGCCCAGCGCCACCTGATTTCGGTTGAACCTGAGTTCGTCCGAGTAACCGTCGGCCTTGTTATCATTTTCCGGTTCGCAGTTCCGCTTACGCCCGTCGCGGGTTCCAAGCTGGCATTCGTCGTTGTTGTACACCTGCCGGCCTGCCTCGGCATCCAGGTAGAACTCGTGGCCGTCAAAAGGCACAAAGGTCAGACGCGCACCGATGTTGCTGTTGCGGCCATCCACCGGCGCCACGCCGCGCTTTGGTGCCTCACTGCCGTTATCAAAGGTGAGGTCAGACGCTTCCCGGTCCAGTACGCTGCCCCGAACGGCCAGCCCCAGAGTGTTTTTCACCAGCGGGCCGCTGGTGTAGAAACTCATTTTGCCAGTGTCACCGTAATCACGATTCTCCTGAAACTCGTGTTCGACGGTCGCCGAGCCGATCCATTCCTCCGATACTTTTTTGGTGATGATGTTGACCACACCGCCGATGGCATCGGAGCCGTACAGGGTGGACATGGGGCCGCGGATAACTTCGATACGCTCTATGGCAGAGATCGGTGGCATAAAGCTGGTGGAGGTATCGCCAAAGCCATTCGGGGTGACGCCGCCGGGTGCGTTCTGACGGCGACCATCAATCAGAAGCAGGGTGTACTCGCTGGGTAAGCCTCGAATGCTGATGTCCAGGCCGCCGGTTTTGCCCGTACCCTGGCGCGTGTCCACGCCCTCAACGGTTTCCAGGGCTTCGGCGATATTTGAATACTGATTTTGTTGCAAAGCCTGCTGGCTGATGACGCTGATGCTCGCCGGAGCTTCGGTCAGCTTCTGCTCGGAACCACTGGCGGAGACCACAATCTCGTCCAGTTCGAACGGTTGTGGTTGTGCCGCTGCCGCAAGCGGTACGCCAGTGGCGAGCAGAGGGGTGGCAACTGCGATCAATTTTTTCTTAAGGGCCATGAATTGCTCCTGCGGGAATGTGAATTCTTGTGCGGCGCAAATGGTAATCGTTAACAAATAATATTTCATCTACTTATTGCCGGTGAACAGCGTCGGGCCTTTTTGTTGTCGGAGCTTTCATCAATAATGCCCGGCTATGAAACTTATCCTCAGCAGAAAAGGCTTCGACAGCTCCGCCGGTGGGTGCCCGAACCCGGTGTTTCCGGATGGGCGTTGTCTGGCCCTGCCCATTCCGGATGAGCAGTCGCCAATCCGATACAGCCAGATCCGGCACCATGGCGAGAGCATTGGCGAGCTGGTGTCGCAACTCACCGGCCGGCGGGCTTTTTCCAGGCGCGGCGCGCACCTGGACCCGGATGTCATCGAAAGCGCCTATCCCCGGCTGCCAGGCTGGCGGCCGGTGCTGGGCCAACACAGCTCGGCTCAGGCTCATCTGGCCAATCATGGTGTGGGGCCCGGTGATCTGTTCCTGTTTTTTGCGCTGTTCCGGCCGGTGGAAAGGTATCGGAAACGATGGCGCTTTGTGCCCGGAACCCGGGCGTTTCACGCTATCTGGGGTTGGTTGCAGGTGGCGGAGGTTTGGCCTCTGGGTGGCGCGCCTTTGGTGCCGGAGTGGGTTCGTTATCATCCACATTTGCACGGCGAGCGCTCGGCCAGGAACAGCCTTTATGTCAGCGGCAACCGGTTGCAGATGCCTGGGTTGAGTGAGGACTTGCCTGCCGCTGGCACCGTAGCGACTTTGTCAGACCAACACCGGCTGACGGCGCCCGGAGCCGCAAAGGTCACGGAGTGGCGCTTACCGGCGGGTTTCATGCCTGAACCTGGTAAGTCGCCCCTGAGTTACCACCACAATCCGGAACGTTGGCGCCTGGACGACTCCCCGGAATACTGCCGCCTGAGGTCTGCCGCTCGTGGCCAGGAGTTTGTGCTGGATCTGGCCCAGTATCCGGGCGTCAGTGAATGGTTGCTAACCTCCGGGGTTCTGCCTCAAAAGGTGGTCGTTAACAGGTAAGCTGTATAGCCAGCGAAGACGGCCGCTCGTCTGGCCCTTTCACACGTGTGATGCATCCGGGGCTTTACAACGACTCAGGATCACCTGATAGCCACGGCGGTCTCAGGCGCGCTTGAAACTGGCCAGGGCTACCGCCGCCGTTACAAACAGGCCGCCGAACAGTCGGTTCATCTGCCGCTGGCGCCGGGGCGTGGTCATGAACCGGAACAGCTGGCTGGCAAGAATGGCATAGCCCACCATAACCAGAATGTCGACAAAGATCAGGGTCGCGCCCATGGTCGCCAGTTGCGGCCCGTGAGGCGCGCTCGCCATCAGGAACTGGGGGAACAGGGCAATGAGAAAAATTGTGGCCTTGGGGTTGGTCAGGTTGACCAGTGCCCCGTTCCAGAACTGCTGTGCCGGGCTGAAGCCCGACAAGTCTGCCCGTGAGGCTTCGATGGGCGGTTCCCGCCATTTCTGGATGCCCAGCCAGACCAGGTAAAGTACTCCGATCCATTTGATGACAGCCAGTGCGGTGTTGGAGGAGGCTACGAGCGCGCCAAGCCCGGCACCAACCAGCACAATCTGTGCGCCATAACCGAATTGCTGCCCAGCGATGGTGGGCAACGATTTGCGCACGCCGTAGCGCAGCCCGCTGCTCATGGAGTTGACCGCGCCGGCACCGGGTGAAATGCTGATGAACATGGCCGCGACCAGAAAGGTCAGCCAGACAGTGAGTGTCATTGCTTACGCTCTTGCTGAAATCAACGGTGTTATACTATCTCCAAGTGTAAACCGGCCGGAAAAGGAGACTGTGATATGGCCAGAAAACGGGCGAAAGCCACACAGCACAGTGCTGTGCAACGAGAACTGAGAACCCCAAAGTACCAGATGCGTGTGGTGGAGAACAAAACGAAGTACAAGCGCAGCCGGGACAAGGCCGTTCGGGCGGAGGGCTTTCGCAAAGCCGCATAACCGTGGTTTTACGAAAGCCCTTCGTTTGAATACCGCAAGAACGTGTTAGAGTCGGCGCTCCATTGTTGTAAACGGAGAGGCCATGACCGCGCTGAACACCCTGCAGATTGACACCGGTAACAATCCCCAAACCACCATTATCTGGTTACACGGCCTGGGCGCCAGCGGCCACGATTTTGAGCCCGTGGTGCCGGAGTTCCGGTTCGCGCGCGAGCAGCCTGTCCGCTTCATTTTTCCCCATGCCCCGGAACTGCCGGTCACGGTCAATGGCGGCATGGTGATGCCGGCCTGGTACGACATTCTGGCCATGGATATCAACCGGAAGGTGGATGCCGAGCAGCTTCGGGCCTCGGCGGCGATGGTTGCCGATCTGATTCGCCAGGAGCGTGAGCGCGGCGTGGCCAGCGAGAACATTATCCTGGGCGGGTTCTCACAGGGTGGGGCCGTAGCCTATGAATTGGCTTTGAGCTATCCGGAGCGCCTGGGCGGCCTGTTCGCGCTGTCCACCTATTTCGCCACCGCCGATACCATCACCCTGAGTGACAGTAATCGCAACCTGCCGGTCTTTATCGGCCATGGCAGCTTTGATCCTATTGTGGCCGAAGCGCTCGGGAAGGCAGCCTGTCAGAAGCTCGAGGAGCTGGGCTACGAGCCGGAGTACCACAGCTACGGTATGGAACACAGCCTGTGCCTTGAAGAGGTTCGTGCTCTGGATGACTTCCTGGCGGGGATCACCGCAAAGGCGTGAACGGGCCCGGAGTGGCGTGTTATCAGGACGGAAACTCCAGCGTGAACTCCACACCCCGTTCGACGTTTTTTACCGAAGCGCGTTATCCATCAGGTTGGCCAGAGCTCTTTGCACCATGTCCCGTGATGCCATCAACTGCCCGCTGGTTTCGTTTACCAGCGTGATCTGTGCATCTGCGGCGATGTCGGCGAAGTAATCGAAAAGCTGGTCCACCAGAGGTGGCAGATCCAGGGCCTGCGCGGCCGCAGGTGCCTCTGAATGTTCTGTCCGGGCGAGAAACAGCATACTGTTGATTACCCGTGACAGCCGCTCGTGCTCCTCAAGATTGGACAGCAGCAAGGCCTCATATTCCTCCTTCGAACGCGGCTGGGACAGGCTCTGTTGCGTTTGACCAATCAGTGTGTGCAATGGCGTGCGCATTTCGTGGGCAAGGTCTTCGGAAAAGCGGGACAACTGCTCGAAGCCGGTTTCAAGCCGCTCGATCATGCCATTGAGACGGTTTTGCAGCTGGCGGATCTCGGGCGCGGGGTCGGTCACGTCCAGGCGCACATCCAGTGAGTTGGTGCGAATCTGGCTCAAAGTTTCCGATATCTGCCTTACCGGGGCCAGCGCGCGCTGGCTGATCAGCCAGCCGAGCAGGGCACAGATGAGTGTGCCGACCGTGACCACCCACCACAGAGTGGCCCGGTAACCGGCGAGCATTTGGTTGCGCTCAGCCAGCGTGCGCCCGGCAATCAGCGTGAGCGACTGGCCGTCAATGGTGGTATTTATCCGAACCGCGCGGAAAGCCACGGGGTCGCTGTGAGTGAAAAATTCGGCCCCGGCGTTCCGGGCTGGGGGTGGCACGGGAATATTGGGCGGGTTGATCTCGATCAGTACCTCGCCATCTGCGTTCATCACCCACAGGACGTTTTCGGTGTTGCCCAGCATATTGGCGTAAAGTTGGGGCTGGCTTTCAAGCTCGGCGATGGTAGGGATATTTGTCAGCAAGGCTTCCATCCGTTCCAGCCGGCCCAGCAAAGTCTGGTCATCGCGCCAGGCCAGTTCCTTGGCCAGCGATCCGTAGAGCAGAAAGCCGATCGTGCCCAGAGTCAGCAGGCTGATGGCTGCAAACATCAGCGCCAGGCGCTGGCTGAGTGACAGTTGTCTCATGCGTCCTCATCCACCCTCAGGACATAGCCAATACCCCGGACATTATGGATCAGCCGCTGGGCATAGCCTTCGTCCATCTTGTGGCGTAAACGCCGGACAGCAACATCCACTACCTTGGTGTCACTGTCGAAATTCATATCCCAGAGCTGAGTGGCGATGTCGGTGCGTGCCATCACCTGGCCCTCGTGTGTCAGCAGCAGGTGCAGTAGCGAGAATTCTCTGGGCGACAGCATGATGTCCTTGCCGCCTCGGGTGACGGAGCGGCTCTTCAGGTCCAGCTCCAGGTCTGCAACCGTAAAGTGATCGATTTCCCTTGTCACACTGCCGCGTCGCAGCAGAGACCGAACACGGGCCAGGAATTCGGCATAGGAGAACGGCTTGACCAGGTAGTCATCGCCGCCGGCTTCCAGCCCGCGCACCCGGTCTTCCACCGAATCCCGTGCGGTCAGAAACAGCACGGGAGTATCTGACCGCTGCCGCAGAATCTTCAACAACTGCCAGCCATTGAGGTGGGGTAGCATGATATCCAATACCACCAGATCAAATTCTTCGCCTTCCTCGATCAGGTGCCGGGCATCCAGTCCGTCATTGGCCACTTCCACCTGAAAGCCGGATTCGCTCAGACCCTTGCGCAGGTAATCCGCAGCTTTGATTTCATCTTCGACGACAAGAATCCGCATCCACGTGCCTCGTGTAAGTGGGGTTCGGGCGATCTCAGGTTGGAGAAAACGGCCGTTTATTTCAGTTAACAAACGTTAATAAATCTGTTCGTTTTCTGTTCCCGTGCGGAGGTGATCATGGCCTCGACATTTACCGGAGAGGACAAACGATGAAGAGCACAACCGTTACTAAATCTTTGCTTGCAGGTCTGGCTCTGGCATCAGGCTCGGCCATGGCGAGCCCCGAACCGCTGCAACAGAACAATATGTCTCTGGCGCTTGCGAATCATCTGGTAGGGGCCACCCTCGAGGCCTGCCATGCGGACGACCGTACCGCGGTTGTTGCGGTTGTTGATCGTGGTGGTCGGCTGGTTGCACTGCAGCGCGACGACAATATCGGACCGCACAACACGGTCGCGGCCCAGCGCAAAGCGTTTACATCGCTTTCGACCAAAACCGCCAGCCGCGAGTTGTCGGCGATTGCACGTAACAACCCGGAATCTGAAAACCTGAACACCGTTAATGAACTGTTGTTGCTCGGTGGCGGTGTGCCGGTGGAAGTTAACGGCCAGGTGATTGGTGCCATTGGTGTGGCCGGTGCCGGCGGTTCCGCCATTGATGAGGGCTGCGCCATTGCAGCTTTGGAAACTCTGAAAAACTGATCTTTTCAAACACTGACGATACGTTAGGAGAATAATGATGACTAAGATGAAATCAATTGCAGCAGGACTGATGCTTGCCGGTGCCTCCAGCATGACCTTTGCGGCCGATAACCCGCTGAGCGTTCACGTGCTGAACATTGAAAACGGCCTGCCTTCGCCGGACGTGACCGTAACCCTGGAGCGCCACGAAGACGGCAAATGGGTTGAGCTGAGCGAAGCGGTCACCAACGAACAGGGCCGCATCAGCGCGCTGTATCCGGAAGGCGAGAGCCTTGAGGAAGGCACCTACCGCGTGGTGTTCGAGACCGGTGACTGGTTTGCCGAGCGCAATGCCAAGACCTTCTTCCCGGAAATTCCCGTGGTCTTCACCATGGACGGCTCGCTGGCGCATTACCACGTGCCCCTGCTGCTGAGCTCTTACGGTTACTCTACCTACCGCGGTAACTGAGTTCCGAGTGCGGCGGTGCCTCTTCAAGGCGCCGCCGCTATCGCGCTCCCTGCCAGTCTCAACGCTTCCTTTTTTCACCAAAAACCTGCCACGCCCACCCGCATCCCTATTTTTATTCGACGAAAGGGCGCAATTCCCTGGCCGTCAGCCGAATAGGTATTAGACGCAAGCTGCACCCTATATTATACATTCATGTATGTATGTATTATGCCTGCCATCTGTTGATGGAAGATATGAGGGTACGATAATGAAGATGTGGAGCTCTGCATTGTCGGGTGTGGCGTTGCCGGCGCTTGCCGTTGCGCTGATCTGGCCGGTGCTGGCCGAGGCGAACGGTGCCGGGCAGGAGTGGTCGGTCGGCCTGGGTATCGGTGCGGCACTGATACCGGAGTACCGGGGCGCCGACACCTATAAAACCGAAGCTCTGCCCTGGTTTCAGGCAAGCAAGGGGCAGTTGTCGATTGATCCTGTAACGGGCATCAGCTACGACCTGATTGCAAGCGAACGATGGAAGCTGGCACCGGCGTTGTTCTACGCCAAAGGCCGTGACAACTCGGGCGATCTTGATGCGTTCGAGAGTGTGCACGGTGGCTTGCTGGCGGGGGCGATTGCCAGTTATACCGCCGGCAGCTGGCAGATTACCGGTGATGTGGCTGCGCCGGTTTCTGGCGATCTGGACGGGGTGAGGGTGCGCGGGTATTTGCGCTATCGGGGACAACTTGCGGATCAATGGCGCTTTGCCGTCGGCCCCGGTGCCACCTGGGCAAACGACCGCTGGAACCGGAGCCTGTTCGACGTTTCCGCCTCCGATGCGGCCCGCTCCGGGCTCACTCGCTACCGCGCCGATGATGATTACCTCAGCGCCAGTTTCAATACCCGGCTGACCTACCTGATCTCTGACCGGGTAAGCGTGTCTACAATCGCGCGATACAGCCGCTTGTTCGGTGATGCCGAAGACAGCCCGATTGTTGAGGCCGTTGGCGATGCGGATCAGTGGACGGCGAGTGTTGCCATTAATTATCAGTTCTGAGGTTTTCGGTTAAGCGCCAACGTTTGCAGAGATCAGCGCCCAAATTGTTCCCGGGCGTTAATCTCCCCAGGCGCTTCAGGCGTAGTGTCGTCAAATTCAAAGCTGTATCATTCAGCCTCTTTTAAAACCAGCAGCTGATATTTGACGGCGGAGCCCAGTGACCGAGCACGCAGAATCCAGATCCAAACCTTCCCTGATTGGCGGGGCAAGTATCATCGCCAGTGTTTGCGTCGGTGCCGGTATGCTGGGCTTGCCCAGTTCCGGTGCCGGCGCCTGGACAACCTGGTCGAGCCTGGCCCTGGTGCTCACCATGGTGGTGATGACCTTGTCCGGCTGGATGTTGTTAGAGGCTTTCAAACACTTCGATTTGCGGGCGTCGTTCAACACCGTCACCAACGCCCTGTTGGGCCCCCGGGTGAACGCGTTCAGTAATCTGACCGTGTATTTTGTTGGTGGCATCCTCTTGTACGCCTACATCACGTCGTCCGGGTTGATTCTGCAAAGCATGACCGGGGTCGACAGCAAACTGGCCTCGGTCGTTTTTGTTCTGCTGTTCTCTCTGGTGGTCTGGCATTCAACCCGCGCAGTGGACAGGCTGTCGGTGGTGCTGGTCACCTTCATGCTGGTGAGTTTTGTGCTCGGCGTCTCTGGCCTGGCGGTCAGAATCGATCTGGCTATCCTGTTTGATTCTGCAAATACCGGCGGCCAATACGCGCCCTATGCCATGGCGATGCTGCCGGTGGCGCTGACTTCTTTCGGCTATCACCACTCGGTGGCATCCATGCGCGCCTATTATGGTGAAGAGCGCAAGGCGCAGAAAGCCATTCTGGGCGGCACAATGCTGGCTCTGACGTTTTATCTGGTGTGGCTGATCAGCATCTTCGGCAATCTGCCGAGGGCGGATTTCGGCCCGGTGGTCGCCCAGGGCGGTGATGTGGATGTGCTGCTGGCTGCCCTCGGCTTTGCCATCAATTCCGAGCAGGTGGCCACCACCATCAGTGCCTTCTCGACGGCCGCGATTTTATCGTCCTTTGTTGGCGTTGGCCTTGGCACCTTCGATTACATGGCCGATCTGTTGGGCTTCGATAACGATCGCAAAGGCCGCACCAAAACCTGGGCCATTACCTTTATTCCGCCACTGCTGCTGTCGTTGTTTTTCCCGTTCGGATTCGTGCTGGCCATTGGCTATGCCGGTGCCGCAGCGGCGGTCTGGGCCTGTATTGTGCCGGCGCTGCTGGCCCGCAAATCCCGGACGCTCAGCGGCGGGCGCCGTGGCTTCATGGCCCCAGGCGGCCAGTGGGCGATTGTGCTGGTTCTGGCTTTTGGCGCACTGACCATTCTGTTCCATTTCATGGGGCTGGCGGGTTGGTTGCCGGAGCCTGTGCTGCGTTGAGTTGCGCCTGACAATCGCCGGGGAGCTCGGCTATTCTAGAGTGGTCAATATCAAGTACCCGCAAGCAAGGACGCCGCTTATGCCGCCACCGGTGACTTCCCCCGCGACTTCGTTAACGGCTCTGCTCAACATAAGCGTGTGCGTCCTTCTGCTGTGGGTTATGAGCATGGCGGCACACGCCTCGTCAACCTTGGATGTGAGTGCCGATGAAATCCGGCTAACAGACTTTCCCGTGGGTTATCTGATCGATGATTCGCAGTCTCTGAATTACCAGACTGCCCGCGAACAAACCTACGCGCCCACCAACAGCACCCCAACCCTTGGAACCGGGGCCTCCGTTACCTGGCACCGTATTGTGCTGAATAATTCAGGCGCAGAAGCAAAGCCCCTGTTTCTGCATTTGCCGGCGGCATTTCAGGTGCGGGCCATTGCCATTTACGAGGAGCGCGCCCAACGTTTGGTGGGGCAGGCCGAAGTGGACCTGAACAGCGCCAGCGATCATTCGCTGATGCACCGGGGGACGATTGTGTATCCGTTCGCGGTGCCTGCTGGCGAGACCACAACGTTATATATTCGCAGCCAGTTGTATTCGCACCAGTGGTTTGAAGCCGAGATCTATGACGACAAGTACTCCCGACAGGCTCTGGTGGCGGGTGGGCATCTGGATATCGCCCTGCTGGTGGGCATGATGCTGGCGCTGGTGTTCTATAACGGCCTGCTGTATTTCGCCACCAGCAAGAAAGAGAACATTCTTTACTCCCTTTACCTTATTTCAGGGGTTGTCTGGATTGCGCTCTCGTACGGATTGATTGCGCAGGCGTTCAATGCCTACGGCGATGCGGTATTCATTCTGAACCTGTCGGTGTTCACCATGCCGATCTTTCTTGTGCTGTTCATGATGGTGATTTTTGAGACCCGCGAGTTTTACCGCACGGAACACCGAACGCTCCAGGGTTTGCTGGTTCTGCTGGTGGCAGGCTTCTGTTATGGCCTGGTTGATATTGAGGGGGCGCTCATACCGGCCAGCAGCCTGGCGGCCCTGATGATGGTAACCACCCTGTCGGTTAGCCTCTCAATATGGCGCAAAGGCCACCCGCTGGCGAAATTCTTTCTGGTGGGTCACAGTTTTTTCATTGTGTTCAACGGGTTTGCCGTGCTGTTCTATAAAGGCCTGATCGAGCCCGGCTACCTCAACAGCCATGGGGTTGGCATTGGGATTGTGATGGAAGCGATTACCCTGGCGTTCATCATTTCCTACCGTATAAAGGTGCTTGAAGAAATTCGCGCCCAGCAGGATGAACTCAAACGCCAAGCCGCTACCGATCCGCTTACCCAGCTCTACAATCGCCGGTATTTTATGTCAGAAGGTGGTTCTCTGGCGGCGCAGGCGAGAACCCTGGGAGTGCCGCTGTCGGTCATTACCCTGGATATTGATCACTTCAAATTGGTGAACGATACCTACGGACACCACGCCGGTGACCTGGTATTGAAAGCGGTGGCCGTCAACCTACAGAAATTCAGCCGGGACCGGGATCTGGTTGCCCGCTTTGGTGGCGAAGAATTTGTGATCCTGCTGCCCGGAGCCGACCGCACCGAAGCCGAGGGGTGTGCCGAGCGTATTCGAAGCGGTGTGGAAAACGATGTTGTGCAAGCCGGCGAGGAGGTGAGCATCCGGGTGACCGCAAGCCTGGGTGTTGCACAGCTGAACGAGGCAACGGAATCGGTAGAAGACGCCGTTAACCGGGCTGACAAGGCGCTGTATGCCGCGAAAACCGGTGGGCGAAACCGGGTTTGTTGCGCGGCCTGACCGCTCACTTAATCCGGCACACCCTGGCACTCAGGGCAATAATACAGCCGCCGGCTGGCCATCAGAGTTTTAACCAGCGGCGATGCGCAATCGTGACAGCGTTCGCCATCGCGGTTAAACACCATGTGCCGGCGCTGACCGAACGTCCATCCTAGCTGTTTGAGCCGCTCGGCACGTTCTGGCGAATTGGTGATGCCCTTTAACCGATAGGTACGCTGCACCAGCGTCAGAATCGCCTCGGCCAATGTCGACTGTTGATTGGCGTCCAGATCACGAGGCCGTGCCCGGGGTGACACTCCCGCCTCAAAGAGGATTTCCGAGCGCAGGTAATTGCCGATTCCGGCAACGAACGCCTGGTCCAGCAGCAAACCACCCAGGTTCCGGCCCCGAAACCGCTGGTCATCAAACACCGCCACCAGCTGATCGACGCTGACCTCCTGATTGAGAGGGTCCGGCCCCAGTCGTGAGAGATAGGGCACTTCATGTAATTCATCAGGCCGAACCAGTTGGATGTCGGAGGCACTGTACAACCGGGCCGCTTTCTTCGGGCCGATAATGGCAAAGCGCAGTTGCCGGTTTGTACTCGGTTCCCGATCGGGTTTGCCGATGCGCCACTTGCCATACAGCTGGTTATGGCTGTAAACGCACCACGGCCCGTCTTCATCGGTGGCCTCAAAAAACACCAGCACGGCTTTACTCCGGGCTTCCACTCTCTCGACTCTGCGCCCCTGAAGGGCATTCTCGAAAGGCTTCAGATGCTCAAAGGCAAAAAACACAGATTGCGCGGTCTTGCCGCCAACGGCCTTATTAATGTCGTCGACCATGCGGCGTATTTCGGGACCTTCGGGCATGCTTGCTTCTACTCCGGATCAGTCTTTAAAGCATTACAGTTGCGCTAATCCCTACGTTGCCTTTGGCTATTCAGAGTTGTCAGGTGAAAAAGTTTTAGATGCCAGGCCTGTTTGAGCCGGGAGGATGTGCTGGGGAGAGTAAATTCTGGCGTGCTATTTCGGTAGTGCCAAAAACGACAAAACCCGCACAAGGCGGGCTTTATCAGAATTCTTAATGGTGCCCGGAGGCGGAATCGAACCACCGACACGGGGATTTTCAATCCCCTGCTCTACCAACTGAGCTATCCGGGCGTGTTGAGCTACGTGCTGCAACGGGGCGCTATTAAACCGGTTTAGGGTTTGGGAGTCAAGGCCGGCCGGTAAAAAATTTTGGAAGTTTTTGCCGGTTGTTCAGGCCTTGATCAAACGTCTTATTTTTCAGGCGGAACGTAGCCTTCGGCCTGGTCGAACGGTTCGTTATTGAAAAAATGATCCATCTGGGCCTGCAGGTATTTCCGGTTGTTCGGGTCCATCATGCTCAGGTGTTTTTCGTTGATCAGCATGGTCTGCTGGTTCTGCCATTCTTCCCAGGCGAGTTTGGACACGTTTTCGTAAATGTCTTGGCCCTTGGGGCCGGGCATCGGTGGCATGGCCAGGCCTTCCATGTCTTTCTGGTACTTGCGGCAGAATACAGTGCGGCTCATGTCGGCTCCTGTGCTGAGGTCAGTATGCCGGCATGATAACAGACACGCCGGCACCTTGGCTTGGTTACAGTAGCGTGGCCTGTTCCGGTTCGGTCAGCAGGGTGCGGATCGGCGCGGGCAGCCCCAGGCTGAGGGCTTCGTCCCGGTGTAGCCAGCGGTGGCGGTCGGAATCGGCTACTTTGGCGCTGCCTGCCAGCGGCAGGCGTACCGGCTGAATGTGCAGGTGGTAGTGGCTGAATGTGTGCCGGAAACCACTGAACGGTTCGGGAGTGTGGCAGTGCAGGCCCAGTTCACGCGTACAGGCATCCTGCAGTTCATCGGTACCATAGGCCGGGTCAAGTTCCGGCAGGCTCCAGAGCCCGCCCCAGATACCGCTGGGTGGCCGGCGTTCCAGCAGAATCCGGCCCTCGGCATCTTCCAGAATCAGCATCCAGGTGGTTTTTTCCGGCTTTTCCTTTTTGGGTTTCGAGCCGGGGTAAAGGCGAATCTCGTCCCGTTCGTAGGCCAGGCAACCGTCATTGACGGGACAGGCTTCACAATCGGGTTTGCTGCGGGTACACACCATGGCGCCCAGGTCCATGATGGCCTGGGTGTAGTCTTTCACGCGGGTTTCCGGGGTATGGCCTTCGGCGTGTTGCCAGAGTGTGTTCAGCACGGCGGTTTGCCCGGGCCATCCGGGAACCGCGTGGTAGCGGGCCAGAACCCGTTTCACGTTACCGTCCAGGATGGTGGCGCGTTTGCCGAAGGCCTGGGCGACAATGGCGGCCGCGGTGGAACGCCCGATGCCGCTCAGGCTCTCCAGTGTTTCCTGGTCGGCGGGGAATTCGCCGCCGAACTCATCCGCCACCTGTTTCGCGGCCTTGTGCAGATTGCGCGCCCGGGCGTAATAGCCCAGGCCAGACCAGTGGCCAAGCACGTCGTCTTCCGGTGCCGCGGCCAGCGCCTGAACATCGGGAAAGCGGGCCATGAAGGCCTCGAAGTAGGGAATAACGGTGGCCACCTGGGTCTGCTGGAGCATTATCTCCGAAATCCAGACCCGGTAAGCGTTGCGGTTGTGGTGCCACGGCAGGTTGTGCCTGCCGTGTTGGTCGTACCAGCGAAGGAGCTTGTCGGCAAAACGGTCGGCCATCAGTTGAACAGTCCCTTCAGGGCGTCCTTGACCTTGCCGCCGGCGTCCTCGCCCAGCTTCTCTTTCAGTTTCTCCTGCACCTTTTCTTCGGCCCTGGCTTTGGCGCGATCCACTTCTTCGCGGGCTTTGGCTTTGGCGGCGTTAGCGGCGATGTCTTTCAGGGTGTCCCGGAAGCGGGAGCCGTCAAATGAACACAGCCCGGCCGGGTCTTCGGTGAAATTGCCCCGGCATTCCACCGGGATGACCACGTTTTCCACGTATTCGGTAACCCGGCAGGCATTGTCGCGGTGAATTTCGCCAACCACGCGCAGGCCCAGTTCGTAGTCCAGGTCGGTTTGCTCAAGATCGACGGTGCCGTTGCCTTCCAGGCGCATACCGGCCAGGGCGGCCACCAGGTCGGTGTTGTTCAGGGTGTTGCCGTCAATCTTCAGAGTGCCGCGCATATCATTGAACGGAGTTGCGGTGCCCCAGTCTGTGGCGGTCAGGGTGTCCTGGTTGGCCAGGGCAATGCCCTGGCAGGCCATGCGGGTCAGGTTGATCTTGCGGAACTCGCCCTCGGCCAGGTTGAAGCTGACTTCGCCATTGGCGTTGTTACGCAGGGCGGAGATACGATTGCCGGTGGTGTCTACGGCGACTTTGATATTGGCGCCCCCGGACAACATATCGACCTCTGCCAGGTCGGTCAGTAATGGCAGGGTCTGGACATTGCTGACGTCAGACCGGACTCGCCATTTCGGATTGTCGGTGCGGGCATCCAGGGTGACATTGGCGCCGAAGCTGCCGTCATAAAGCTTGCCGCTGAATTCGTCTACTTGAAGCAAGCCGTCTTTGGCGGTGGTGCTGGCTTTGATGTCCTTGATGGTGAGGTTGCTGGCTACCAGCTCGCCCAGACCGAAATCAATGTCCAGCAGCAGGGTACGCAGGGTTTCCAGTGGCAGCAGGTCGGTTTCCGGTTGTTCGGTTCCGGCGGTTTGGGTGCTGTCTGTTTGTGTTTCCGGAGTCTCCGCTGCGTTGGCGTTGCCTTCGGCGGTGGGTGGCAGGTAACGATCCACATTCAGCGCATCGCCGTCCAGATCGAATACCAGCCCTCCGGTGGCGAGATTGTAGCTGCCGCCGCCGTTAAAGCGGGTGTCGTCCAGGGTGATTGCAAGCTCTGACAAAGCTACCACGCCGGGTTCGCCGCCCAGATTGGTTGATAGGGCAATGGCGCTCAGAACATTGGGGTCGCTGGTCTCAATGGCTGGCTGCCCGAGGTTCTCCAGAAGCTCCTTCACGGAGAACTCCGAAAGTTCAATCCGTCCATCCAGAGCCGGTTTGTCACCAAAGCCTTTGACATTGAGATCGGTATTCAGCGTCAGGTTGGCGAGACTGGCAGAGAAATCGCTGAGTGTGGCGGTTTCGTTCTCCAGATTGGCCGCCAGAGAGCCGGTGAGCTCGGCCGTGACGGATTCGCCGCCGAACGGTTCGCCGGACATATCAAATACTGCGTTCAGGCCGGAAACTGCGAATTCGTTCAGAGCCTGGTTGGCCTGGAGGCGCGCGTTGATGTTGCCATCCACGGCGAAGCGGGGCTGGGCGGTTTCAACCCGGAAGCGGACGGCCAGCGGGAATTCGGTACCCAGCGTGATGTTGCTGGCGTTTACCGTGAAATCCTCGAGGGTAACCGACTGACCAGTGCTCAGGTCGTTGTAGTGAACGCTGGCATTACCGATTTCGACGTTTTCGACATTGAAGTTGAGTGTTTCGCCGCTGGCGGGCTGGGGTTCTGAGCCGGCGGTTTCCTGCTGGGGGGTATCGGAGGCCGTATCGGCCGGTGGTGTTGCGCCTTTGTCCCGCATGATCCGGGTCCAGTTGCCTTCGCCCTGTTCGTTTACTTCCAGGCGGGCGTCCAGGCCGTTAAGCAGGAAGGTGTTCACCTGCGGTGACATGGCAATCAGCGACCAGAAATCGATCCGGGCGATCAGTTGCTCCAGCGCCACAAATCGCTGGTCGTCCAGGTTGGCCTCGACCTTGTTTAGCTCCAGGCCCAGCGGAATGAACGACCAGCCAATGTCGCCCTCCAGCATCAAATCAAGGTTTGTCTGCTTTTCAACGGCCGCTTCTATTTGCGGTTTGTAGTCGTTCGGATTGATTACTGCTACGGCAATGGCGATGGCAGCGACTGCCAGCAACACCAGTGCGATAACGGCGTAAATCGCGTAGCGGATTACTTTCATGTTCGGGTTCCTTTTCCGGTCGGAATTCGGTGGCCGATGTTTTATACGGTGAATAAACCAAAGGATAACGCAGGGTTAGCAAATTAACAGCGCGGGAGTATGACAATGCGGTAGTCTTGGTTCAAAATAGCTCCCTCACTTAATGTGCCGGGCGGGTAGCCTTTGGGCACGAATAAACAAAAAAGGAGTCGGCTGTGGCCATTACCGTATCGATTGAGCTGAACCGGGATTTGGAAATTCCGGCGAGCTACGATGAAGTTTTCGATCTGTTGGCGGATGTCCCCAAATCTGCCAGCCACTTCCCGAAAGTCGATAAGTTGGTGGACCTGGGCGATAACGCCTACCGCTGGGAAATGGAGAAAGTGGGTGTGGACAAGCACGCCATTCAGTCGGTGTACGCCTGTACTTACCATGCGGACAAAGAAGCCGGGAAAATCACCTGGAAGCCTATCAAGGGCGAGGGTAATGGTGTTGTCAGCGGTTCCTGGACGGTGATTTCAAAGGGTGACAAAGCCACCGCCGTGAAGTTTCAGACCAGTGCGGAGCTCACGGTGCCCCTGCCGAGCCTGCTCAAACTGGCGATCAGCCCGGTGATCAAGCACGAGTTCAACAGCCTCGTCGACACCTACATGGCCAACCTCAAGAAAGCGTTCTGAACTATCAGGGTGATTAATCCACGAGCGGGACTCCGGCTGACTTAATAGGTATAATCCGCGAATACAGTTTTCGGTAGCAAGCCAGTTTTCAACGGAGTCTCCATGGCCGAACGTAAGGCTCGGGTAGAGCGCAATACCCTCGAAACCCAGATTGTCGTCGAGATCAACCTCGACGGTACCGGCAAAGCCAATTTCGACACAGGCGTGCCTTTCCTCGACCACATGATGGACCAGATTGCCCGCCATGGTCTGGTGGATCTGGACATCGTCTGCAAGGGCGATCTGCACATTGATGATCACCACACGGTGGAAGACATCGGCATTACCCTGGGGCAGGCGTTCAAGCAGGCTGTGGGGGACAAAAAAGGCATTCGCCGTTATGGCCACGCCTATGTGCCGCTGGACGAAGCCCTGTCGCGGGTGGTCATCGATCTCTCCGGCCGTCCGGGGTTGCTGATGGATGTACCCTACACCCGCGCCAGCGTTGGTGGCTTCGATGTCGATCTGTTCGCCGAGTTCTTCCAGGGCTTTGTGAATCACTCCATGGTGACCCTGCACATCGACAACCTGAAGGGCAAGAACACTCACCACCAGATCGAAACCGTGTTCAAGGCCTTCGGCCGTGCACTGCGTTTTGCGATTGAAATGGACGAGCGTATGGCAGGCGTTACCCCGTCGACCAAGGGCGCGCTGTAACCGGCCACTGTAAGGAACAACTGCACCATGAAGACCGTCGCCATTATCGACTACGGCATGGGTAACCTGCATTCCGCCCGTAAAGCTGTAGAGCACGTGGCCCCGGACTGCACCGTACTGGTTACCGGCGATGCCGCCACTATCCGCGAAGCCGACCGGGTGATTCTGCCCGGCGTTGGCGCCATCCGTGACTGCATGGCAGAAATGCACCGCCTGGGCGTGGTCGAGCTTGTGAAAGAGGTTTCCCGGGACCGGCCGTTTCTGGGCATTTGCGTGGGTATGCAGGCGTTGATGGCCCGCAGCGAAGAGAATGGCGGGGTTGAGGGGATTGGCCTGTTTCCGTCTGAAGTTCGCTACTTTGGCGACACGCTCAACGATAACGGCGAACGTTTGAAAGTGCCACACATGGGCTGGAATCAGGTGTACCACACCAAAGATCATCCACTCTGGCAGAACATTCCGGACGGCGATCGTTTCTACTTTGTTCACAGCTATTACGCCGAGGCCGAGGGTAATGCCGATATGGCCGGCCGCACCCGGTACGGGGTCGACCTGGCCGCGGCGGTGGCGAAAGACAACATCTTTGCAGTGCAGTTCCACCCGGAGAAAAGCGCCCGGGCGGGACTGCAGTTGCTGGAAAACTTTACCAACTGGACTGGAAAATGCTGATCATCCCCGCAATCGATCTGAAAGACGGCAAATGTGTACGACTGCGCCAGGGCCGCATGGAAGACTCCACGGTATTCGGTGACGACCCGGTGGACATGGCCACCAAATGGGTAGACGCCGGCGCCCGGCGCCTGCACCTGGTCGATCTGAACGGTGCCTTTGCCGGCGAGCCGGTGAACGGTGAGATTGTCAAAGCCATTGCGGAGAAGTATCCGAATCTGCCTATCCAGATTGGCGGCGGCATCCGTTCCGCAGAAACCATCGAGGCTTACCTCAAGGCCGGCGTGCAGTGGGTGATTATCGGTACCAAGGCGGTGAAAGAGCCGGAGTTTGTGACCGAGATGTGCAAAGAATTTCCGGGCCACATCATCGTTGGCCTGGACGCCAAAGACGGCCGTGTGGCCACTGACGGCTGGGCCGAGGTTTCCGAGGTGATGGCCGTTGGCCTGGCCAAACGTTTTGCCAACGATGGCGTTTCGTCCATCGTGTACACCGATATTGCCCGCGACGGCATGATGCAGGGTGTAAACGTGGAAGCCACGGCAAAGCTGGCGGAAGAGGGCGGTATTCCGGTGATTGCCTCCGGCGGCGTGACCAATATGGACGACCTCAAGCGCCTGGCCACGGTGGCAGACAAGGGGGTGATCGGTGCGATCACCGGCCGCGCTATTTACGAGGGCACCCTGGATGTTTCCGAGGCGCAAGCCTATTGCGACAGCCTGAGCAACTGAGGACGAACCATGGCACTGGCGAAACGCATCATCCCCTGCCTGGACGTGGATAAAGGCCGGGTGGTCAAGGGTGTTAACTTTGTCGATATCCGCGATGCCGGCGATCCGGTTGAGGTGGCCCGCCGTTACAACGAGCAGGGTGCCGACGAGATTACTTTTCTGGACATTACCGCCAGCAGCGAAAGCCGCGATACCACCTATGAAACCGTTGAGCGTATGGCCGCTGAAGTGTTTATTCCTCTGACGGTGGGTGGCGGTGTCCGCACCGTAGACGATATCCGTAAATTGTTGAATGCGGGCGCTGACAAGGTTTCGATCAATACCGCGGCCGTGTTCAATCCGGAATTTGTGAAAGAGGCGGCCGAGCGTTTCGGTCGCCAGTGCATTGTGGTGGCTATCGATGCGAAGCGTGTGAGTGGCGAAAGTGAAGAGGCGCGCTGGGAAATTTTCACCCACGGTGGTCGCAAGCCAACCGGTCTGGATGCGGTCGAGTGGGCCAGAAAGATGGTGGACCTTGGTGCCGGTGAGTTGTTGCTCACCAGTATGGACCGGGATGGTACCAAGGTGGGGTTTGATCTGGGCCTGACCCGCGCCATCAGCGATGCCGTGGCGGTGCCAGTGATTGCCTCAGGCGGTGTCGGGGAGCTCCAGCACCTGGCAGACGGCGTGACTCAAGGCGGTGCAGATGCTGTGCTGGCAGCGTCTATCTTTCACTTTGGGCAGCACACCATCCCCGAGGCCAAAGCCTTTATGAAGGCCCAGGGCATCGAAGTCCGCGATTAATTCTTCCGTGCATAGGCAGGCCGGATGGCCTGCTTTTCCCCTTCCGCAAACATCTGCCGGTTATCGTTACGCATGGCCCAGACGCCGCTCACCGTGGCGATGGCGATGCCCTGTTCATCCAGCATCGGCAGGTGCTTCTCCAGATAATCCACGGTTACCTTGTGGGGGTGGCCGATCCCGATGGCGGTACCTTTCTTTTTAGCAGTCTGAATCAGAAGCTTGAACTGGCGGTCGACAAACTCTTCGGTTTGTTCGTGATCCAGGAAAACGTCCCGGGTCAGGCTCGGGATGTTGTAAGCGTCGGCCACGCTGCCCGCAATCGAGCTGGCAATGGTGCGGCTGTCCACGAAATACACCGGATAGCGATCCAGCTCCCTCATCACCCAGTCCATCGGCGCCAGTTGTTGGGTGAGCAGGCTGCCCATGTGGTTGTTTACTCCGCTGACATAGGGGATCGACTGCAGTGCACGGCGGAGGGTGGTGGTGATGGCCTGCTCGTCCATGGTCGATGTCAGGCCGCCCGGCCCAAGGCCAAAGTTCCGGGTGTTGGCCATGGGCGCGTGCAGCATGATTTCCTTGGACCGGGCATGAGCCAGCTTGGCCAGGGCCACCGTGTGCCGGCGATAGGGCAGGAAGGCGAGGGTTAATGGCTGGTCCAGCCTGGCCAGGCGCTCACCTTCAAACTCATTGTGGCCCATGTCATCAATAATGATGGCAATCGTGGGCTGCTGGGGTTCTGGCGTCCCCGTTGCGAGCGCAGCAGGGGACAGTACCAGTAGTGCCAGAAGGGTAAGGGTGGAGCGTAAGGTCACTGACTCTGTTCCTGCCGGTTGCTGTCGTTTTTCCGGTTGAGGATGTGCAGTCCTTTCAGGAGGTTGAGTGCAGACCGAAGCTGGTAATCCCGGTTTGCCGCTGATGCGCCGGCTTCAGCGGCCTGTTCACGGGCTTCCCGTGCTTCCTGCTCGTTCTCGCCCTCCAGGTGCCCACTCAGGTCGGCTTCAGTGAAGAATGGGCGGCTGTCCAGCTCCTTGAGCTCTGCCGGGCGAACCTCGATGTCCGGCTTGATGCCGGTGGCCTGGATGGAGCGGCCATCCGGTGTGAAGTAGCGGGCGGTGGTCATTTTGATGGCGTGGGTTTCGTCGAGAGGGATGACCGTTTGCACGCTGCCTTTGCCGAACGACTGGGTGCCCATCACCACGGCGCGTTTGTGGTCCTGAAGCGCACCGGCAACAATTTCCGAGGCAGACGCCGAGCCGCCATTGATCAGAACGACAATCGGCGTGTCTGCCATGATGTCGCCCTGCTTGGCACTGAATCGCAGGCGTGAACTCTGAATGCGGCCTTCGGTGTAGACGATCAGGCCCTCGTCCAGCAGGGCGTCAGCGGTTTCCACCGCGGCCTGCAATACCCCGCCGGGGTTGTTGCGCAGGTCGATCACCAGCCCGTCCAGGTCGCTGCCATACTCGGCCTCAAGATCGTTGAGGGCCTTCTGGAACTGCCGGCCGGTTTCGGCCTGGAACTGGGTAATCCGGACATAGCCGTAGCCATTGTCGATCATCCGGGTTTTCACGCTGGTTACCTTGATGACATCACGGGTAACGTCCAGCTCAATGGGGGCGCTTTCGCCTTCACGCATGATGGTAAGGGTAAGCACCGTGCCCGGCTTGCCGCGCATGAGGTTGACCGCCTCTTCCAGCGACATTCCCTTCACCGGCTTTTCGTCCAGTTTGATGATCAGGTCGCCGGCCTGCACGCCGGCTTTCTGGGCTGGTGTGTCGTCAATCGGAGAGATAACTTTGATAAAGCCGTTTTCCATGCCGACTTCAATGCCGAGCCCTCCGAATTCGCCGGAGGTGCTTTCCTCCAGTTCTTCATAGTCCTTGGGGGCCAGGTAAGTCGAATGGGGGTCGAGATCGGAGAGCATCCCTTTGATGGCGCTCTCCAGCAGTTCGGTATCGGAGACGTCTTCCACGTAGGCATCTTTGATGCGACTGAATACCTCGGTGAATTTGCGCAACTCATCCAGCGGCAGCTGTTCTTCCGGGTCCGGCAGCTTCAGTTCAACCTGTTCGCCGTTTTGTATGGACTCCAGAATCTGCCGGGTCTGGGCATCCTGATCCTGCGCCAGGGCCAGTCCGGGGGCGGTGAAACAACAGGTGGCAAGAATCATGGTGCGCAGTGGCGAGGTCTTGAGTGTACTTCTGGCCCGTTTCATTCACATATCCTGTTTTGTTTCCAATAGTTGGACTGGTTCCCGACCCGGACAGTATGGCGCTCGCAACGCCGTTTGTCAGCCCTGTTATGGCTTACCCAGCCAGCTACGGGGGTTAACCGGCTTGCCGTTGCGACGCACTTCAAAATAGACCGCCGGGTCCTCGGTGCCGCCGGTGCGGCCAGCCAGGGCTATGGTCTCTCCCGGTTGAACCCAGTCCCCCGGGGTCGTGAACAGGCTGCTGCTGTGGCCGTAGAGGGTCATGTAGCCATCGCCGTGGTCGATAATGGTGAGCAATCCAAAGCCCCGAAGCCAGTTGGCGAAGACCACCCGGCCGTAATGTACGGCTTTGATTTCGGCCTCTTCGGCCGTGTTCATCAAAAGCCCGTTGCGCCGCAATTTGCCATCGGCGTATAAGGCGCCGTAGTTGCCAACCACGCGTCCACCGGCTGGCCAGGGCAGTCGGTCGCGCAAGAATTTGAACGGGCTGGATTCGTTGGGTGCCGGAATGCTGGCAATCGCCTGCTGGACTTCTTTCAGCAGTTTTTCCAGGCGCTGGCGGTCCGCCTCCAGGGATTGTCGTTCACTTTGTCGGTTCCGGATGTCTGCTTTCAGGGCGGCCAGCGTTCGGGTGCGATCCTGACGGCTTTGCGCCAGTTGCTGCTGACGTTGATCCAGATCGGCTTCGGTCTTTGCCAGCCGGGTTCGGGTTGCCTGCACGGCGGTTCGGGCAGCTTTGAGTTGCTGAAGGCTGCGCTGGAACGCTTCCAGTTGGGAGACGGTGCTCTTGCTCAGGTATTCGTAATAGGTCAGGGTTCGGGCGATTTCGCCGGGTTCAATTTCGTTGAGCAGAACTTTCAGGGCGGGTGCGTCGCCTTTCATCCAGGCGGCGCGAATCTGGGCCTTCAGGTTTTCCCGCTGTTGTTCCAGGGTGCTGGACAGCTCATTTTCCCGGGTGCGAAGTTCACCAAGGCGCTCCTGCTGCTCCCGGGCTTGTTGCCGCAGGTCGCGGCGTTCCCGGGTGAGGGTGCTGATCTTGCGTTCGGTGGCTGCCAGTTGCTGCTCGAGAGTGGAGCGGTCTTCCTCGGCATCGGCCAGCCAGCGGTCGATGTCGGCAATCCGCTCTTTCAGCGCCTCAACCTGGGCGGGGGTTACATCCTGCGCGGCAGCCGCCGCGCTGCAGGCCCCAAGAACGAGAGCCAGCAGCACGGTGGTCAGTCTTGTCAACACGGTTGCCGGCAGAGTGATCAGTCGAACTCTACCAGGCTGTGCCCGGTCATTTCTGCGGGCTTTTCGGCAGCCATCAGGGCCAGCAAGGTGGGGGCAATATCACACAGGCTGCCGTCGTTCCTGAGATGAACCTTGCGGTGGCCGGTGTACACCAGCGGCACCGGGCCAATGGTGTGGGCGGTGTGAACCTGCCCGGAGTTGGGGTCGGTCATCTGTTCGCAGTTACCGTGGTCGGCGGTGATCAGTGCCTCGCCGCCCACTTCATCCAGGGCTTCAACAATACGCTGTACGCACTGGTCCAGGCACTCGGCGGCCTTCACGGCGGCGTCCAGTTTTCCGGTATGGCCGACCATGTCGCCATTGGCGTAATTGCATACAATCAGGTCGTACTTGCCGCTTTTGATGGCTTCCACCAGCTTGTCGGTGACTTCGGGGGCACTCATCTCGGGCTGCAGGTCGTATGTGGCCACGTTGGGGGAGGGCACCAGGATGCGGTCTTCGCCCTCAAACGGTGCTTCCTGGCCACCATTGAAGAAGAAAGTAACGTGAGCGTACTTTTCGGTCTCGGCAATGCGCAGCTGCGTTTTGCCCTGCTTCGCCATGAATTCACCCAGCCCGTTGGCCAACTGTTCGGGCGGGTAGGCGCAGCTGGTTTTGATGTCGGCAGCGTACTCGGTAAGCATCACGAAATCGGCCAGTGCCGGATGCTTGCGACGGTCGAATCCCTCGAAATCGGGTTCTACGAAGGTGCGCGTCATTTCCCGTGCCCGGTCAGCGCGGAAGTTCATGAACAGCACGGCATCACCATCGTTGATGGTGCCTTCGGATTCGCCGTCTGCGCGGATGTGGGTGGGTTTGACGAACTCGTCGTTCTCGCCACGTTCATAAGCCTGTTCCAGGGCCGCCACCGGGTCGTCGCAGATGAATTCGGCGTCGCCCAGGGTCATGGCATTGTAGGCTGCTTCAACCCGGTCCCAGCGGTTATCGCGGTCCATGGCAAAATAGCGGCCAACGAGGGTGGCAACGCGGCCAACGCCCAGACTTTTCATTTTAGCGGCGGCTTTTTCCAGCGAAGGGCGGGCGCTGCGCGGAGGCATATCGCGGCCATCCAGGAAGGCGTGGATGTACACTTCTTTGGCACCCCGGGCCGCGGCCAACTCTGCGGCTGCCAGAATATGATCTTCATGGCTGTGAACGCCGCCGGGTGATAACAGGCCCATCAAATGCACGGCCTTGCCGTTGGCGACGGCTTTGTCGATGGCATTGCACAGGGCTTCGTTGTCCTGGAAGGTACAGTCTTCGAGGTCTTTGTCGATGCGCGTCAGGCTCTGATACACCACGCGGCCGGCGCCGAGATTCATATGGCCGACTTCAGAATTGCCCATTTGCCCCTGAGGCAGCCCGACGAACATTCCCGAGGTGTTGATCAGGGTTTTGGGCTGATGCTGCCAGATCTTGTCCCAGAAGGGGGTGTTGGCATTGGAAATGGCATTGTCTTCTGCCGGGTCACGGTGGCCCCAGCCGTCCAGGATAATCAATGCAGTGGGCTTGCGCGTCTCGGTCATTTTGTCGTCCGCTTGGTTGCAAAAAGAACAGAATTTGAGTGGGGCAGATTGTAACCGTTTTCATTTACTCAGGCCACGCGGGTTCGCCCGTGTGTTGTGCATGAGGGTAATGAGGTACGCCTATTATGGCGCTGTGATTGCCTTCTGTGAGCCGGTGCGGGTGTGTATAATCCGGCCAAATCATTTGTCAGGGTAGTTTCATGGACCGCTTGTTTGAATTTGTTGTTAATCACTACATTCTGGCCTCGCTGTTTGTGGCGTTCCTGCTGGCCATTCTTGTTCTGGAATCGCGCCGCGGCGGTGCCAAGATCTCGGCCCAGGGCGCGGTCACGCTGATCAATAAAGACGAAGCCATAGTCCTCGATATTCGAGACCGCAAGGACTTCAATGAAGGGCGCATTACCGGTTCGGTGAACATACCGCTTAACAGTCTCAAGAGCCGGGTTAATGAGCTGAGTAAGCATAAAGAAAAGCAGATTATCGTCGCCGACAAAATGGGCCAGCACTCGGCCATGGCGGTTAAGCAGTTGAATGCCGAGGGCTACGATAACGTGGTGCGGCTGAACGGTGGCATCGCTGACTGGAAGGCCAGTAACCTGCCGCTGGTGAAGAAGTAACAGGGCTTGATCTGAATGGCGATCTGACGCACTGTTTCACATTACCAATCGGAACCTGGCAGTAAACTGTTCCGGCAGACGACATAACAACGGGTATTGCCCGATAATACGGAAACGAAAGGACTGATCATGGCTGAGAATCAGCAAGCCGCTGGCAACGAGAACCAGAACCAACCCCAGTTCGCCCTTCAGCGCATCTATGTGAAGGACCTGTCTTTTGAGTCGCCCAACTCACCGCTGGTTTTTCAGGAGCAGTGGAAGCCGCAGGTGAACCTGGACCTGAACACTTCCCACAACAAGATCAGCGACAACCAGTACGAAGTGGTTCTGTCTCTGACGGTTACCGCAAAAGTGGGTGAGAAGGTGGCCTACATTGTCGAGATCCAGCAGGGTGGCGTATTCATGGTGTCCGGCGTGGAAGGTCCGCAACTTGGCCAGATGCTGGGTGCCTATTGCCCGACCATCCTGTTCCCGTACGCTCGTGAAGCGATTGACGGCGTGGTCAATAAAGGCAGCTTCCCGGCTCTGATGCTGGCGCCGGTCAACTTCGATGCCATCTACGCCCAGGCGCTCAAGCGCAAGCAGGAAGAGGCGGCAGGCGAAGCGAAGGAAGAGCAGACCCACTAAGTCTCCGAGACAGCTCCAGGCTTATCGGAAATTGAAAACCGGCTTCGGCCGGTTTTTTTATGCCTGTTTGATAAATATCAACAAAGGGTTGAAATCGCAATTTATCTAAACAATAATCGTTCGCATTCAAATTGGCTAACGGTTATTACTTATGTTTCGGCGTGCTTTAGTTCTGGGTATTTGTGGTCTGGCGGCCGGTGTGGCTTCCCACGCTCGTGCGGGCGATGCAGGCTATCTGGACGAGCTGGTTGTGACGGGTACCCGAACCGAACGCCCCCTGCTTGATACCCCCGTTCGGACCGAAGTTGTTACCGGTGATGAACTTGAGAAAACCCATGCCCGCAACCTGAAAGAGGCATTGATCAACGTGCCCGGGTTGCAGTTGAGGGAGATTCACGGCAAGCCGGGTTACGAAGTCTGGCTGCAGGGTGTGGCGGCCGACCGGGTGCTGATTCTGATCGATGGTATGCCGATGACCGCCACCACTGGCTCCTCGGTGGATGTCAGCCAGCTGGCGGTGCTCGACATTGAGCGGATTGAAGTGGTCAAGGGCGCGGTGTCTGCCCAATATGGGAGCTCCGGTATAGGAGGCGTGGTGAATGTCATCACCCGGGCACCGGGATCGGGTTTGTCTGGCCGCTTCACCACCGATGCCGGTAGCTACGGCGAGCAGAATCCCTCCGGCGAGAAAACGGAACCTGCGCGCTACGGGGCCCGGGCGACGCTGCAGGGCGGCAGTGAGCAGCTTGCTATACGCCTCTCCGCATCGCACCAGCACTCTGATGGCATTGATCCGGAGCCTGAAACCTGGAGCCGGCCAGGAGATGAGTTTGATCGCAATGATTTGACGGCCCGTCTGGACTGGGCTCCGTCGGAGCAGCATCGTCTGAGTGCCAGTGTGGCCCGGTTCGAGGAAGAATCCGGTTCCCGGTTTGTGGTTCGTAAACCGCCCTTCGTTATTCGGCAAGGCAAAGACGAGGACGTGTACCGAACCCGGTACGGGCTGTCCGGCAGCCATGGCGATAACACCGAGGTTCGGGCGGGCTGGTCTGCTGTCCACGAGGTGCTTGAAGACAATACCGGGAAATATTCAGCCCGGGGTACCTTCGACGAGCGCCAGGCGGAGTCGACTTTGTCACGCTTGTCCGGGCACCTGGGGGCGCCTCTGGGTGTCAGTCATCATTTGATGGGCGGACTCGATCTGCAGCGGGAAACCCTCGCGCAATCGATTGATGGCGCTTCAGAACTGGGCAATGCCGGCGATCGCGACCGGGATGGCCGGGAGCTCTGGCTTCAGGATACCTGGATTCCTTTGTCTGCCCTGGAGTTGGTGACGGGAGTGCGGGTGCAGCACGACTCGGATTTTGGCACCCATACAGCCCCCAAAGTAAACGCCCGGTATGACCTGGTGCAAAGCCCGGGAATGACGGCCTTTATTCGCGGCGGGGTGGGTGCCGGCTACCGGGTGCCAAACCTCAAGGAACGTCATTTCACCTTTGATCACAGCCAGCTGGGCTACGTGGTCAAGGGCTTTCAGGGCTTGCAGCCGGAAGAATCCGTCAGCTACCAGCTGGGCGGTGGCTTGTCCTGGAATCGCAATGTGTGGCTGGAAGCCAACGCCTTTCTCAATGACATCGAACACCTCATTCAGACCACCGAAGATGTGGACGCAACCAGCGATCGCAACGACGGGGTGATGGTGTTCCGCTATGAAAACATTGCCAGGGCCCGCACCTGGGGGCTGGAAGCTACTGCAGGCTGGGAACCCGACGACCGTTGGCGGCTGACAGCAAGTTATACCCTCACCAGAACTGAAAATCGTGAAACCGGCAACGATCTCAACCGTCGCCCGGAGCACCAGGCTTCGTTTGCTGTGGATGGCCCGCTGTTGCTGCCCGGGTTGTCCTGGACCACGCGCATTCGCTACCAGAGCAAGGAATTTGTGGATGCCGCCAGCGGTTCTGAATCCCCCGCATTTACCGCCGTCGATCTGAAACTCAATTACCAGCTGAACGATCAGTTGCGCCTGTTTGCCGGTGCCGACAACGCCACCGACGAGCAGCGCGACTTTTCCGATGGGGATGATTTCCGGCCCGTGGCAGGGCGGTTCGTCTACGCCGGGCTGTCACTGGCATTCGGTGATTGAAAGCAGATTTCACAACAACGACCCAATGTTCCAAGGAGTAGAAAGTGCCCATTTCCCGCATGAAAGTCCCGGCCGTTTTGTCGGCCGCGCTCGCCCTGACCGCCTGTGGCGGCAGCGATAACACGATCGAAGAACAGACGCAGGCAGATGCAGATGATATCTCCGGAGTGTTACTGCCCGCCGCCGATCGAATGGTTTATCTCAACCTGGAAACCGGCCAGATCGTTACAGAAGAAGACTCCTGGCACATTGCTGCCAACCGCATGGCCTTCAAGTTGAACAGCGGTGCCTCGGGCGAGGGCAAGGTTGGCGGGGCGCTGGCCGTGGCTCAGGACGACTTCTATAACGCAAACGGCGAGCCTGATCCCAACGTGTTCACCAACGCCACGGCGAACTCGGAGGAAGAGCACTTGAGAGGGCCGTTCAGCGAGCCCGAAAGCTGGCAGCAGGATGCCTTCTCCAGTGCCTTTGGGGGCTCGGATAACTGGTCTGAATACAATATGACCAATGGCGTGATTGAGGCCAAAGCCGAGGTGGCCTATCTGGTGCGCTCCGCAGAAGGCAACAGTTATGCACGGATGAAGGTGAAGGACTTCAACTTCCCCACCCGGGGTGGCCAGGGCATCGAGAGCTTCACCTTTGAGTTTTACGTTCAGCCGGAAGGCGCCAGCGGCTTTTCAACCACGCCCGTCAGCTTTATCCCGCCTGCCGACTACAGCGGTGGCGATGCCTGTTACGACTTCGATGCCCCTGCGGTTGTGGATTGCCAGGGCGACAGCAACTGGGATGTCAAAGTCGGCTTCTCCGGCCGCGAGTGGTACCTGAAATCAAACAGCGGCGTGAGCGGCCCCGGCAAGGGTGGTGCTTCCGATCCCATGACCTGGGCAGAGGCCGATGCGCTGCAGAAAGACCCGGGCATCAGTCAGTTGTATCTGACCGACAGCACCGGTGGTGTTTTCTCGGAACACCTGTGGCAGGCCTACAACCTGACCGGTGAACACAAGATCTGGCCGAATTTCCGCACCTACCTGATCAAAGCGGATGTCGAGGACTCGGGCTCCACCGTTTGGGCTCTGCAAATCATCGGCTACTACACCGAAGCCGGTGAAAGTGGCAACCCGACCGTGCGTTGGCTGCCGGTAACCACCCGATAAAAAGGATATTGTGATGCAAGACGCGATTGTAAGACCCACCGAAGAACCCCAGCCATCACTGGCCGTCCGCCTGCAGGCGTTGCTGGCCGATGAGCCCAACCTGAGGGTGCGGCAAATGGCTGACAAGCTCAACGTCAGTGAAATGGAACTGATGCGAGTGCGTACCGGCGACGCCCTGATTCCGCTGAAAAAAGATTTCCCCGGCATCCTGAAAGCGCTCGAAGCGGTGGGGCCGGTGATGATTCTGACTCGCAACGAGCAGGTGGTGCACGAAGTGACCGGCACCTTCAGGGATTTCACCGCAGGCGGTTCCGGCGCCATGGGCCTGGCGGTGGGTGAGATCGATATCCGTGTGTTCTTCAAGGCCTGGGCCTGGGGCTATCGGGTGAAAGAGCAGGTGCGGTCCGGGCTGCGGGAAAGCCTGCAGTTTTTCGACAAATACGGTGCCGCCGTGCACAAGATCTACCGGGTGGACGACACCGACGGAGCGGCCTGGGATTCGCTGGTCGAGAATTTTGCGGCCGATGAACTGGAACCGTTCATTCCAAATGGCACCCGCCCGGCGACGGAACGTGCAGACGCGGACAGCATCGATGTTGAAGCCCTGCGGGATGGCTGGAGCAAGCTCAAGGATGTGCATCACTTTGGCGCTCTGCTGAAAAAGACCGGTGCCGACCGCTTAACCGCGCTGGAACTGTTGCGGGGCGAATGGGCAACTGAGCTGAACCGCGCGAACGATGACGTGTGTGATCGCCTGCTGGAGCTGTTGCGCGACAATCAGTGCAGAGCCATGGTCTTTGTAGGCAATCCGGGCATTATCCAGATCTGGACCGGACAGGTAGACAACCTGCGCCGCAGCGGCCCCTGGATGAACGTTCTCGACAGCAGGTTCAACCTGCACGTGAATACTGCTTCAATCACCCGCTGGTGGCTGGTTCGCAGGCCTTCGAACGACGGCATTATCACTTCGGTAGAAGCCTTTAATGCTGAGGGTGACTTGGTACTTACCGTGTTTGGCGACCGAAAGCCGGGCATCCCGGAGTCCGAGCACTGGCGCGAGCAGGCCCACAATCTGGAGGCGCTGTCATGAGATCGCAACTGGCTGGCCTTTTGCTGGCGGTGACGATGTTATGGCCGGGGGCGTCCGCTGCGGCGGATACCCGCCTGGTGACCGCCGATGGGGCCATCACCGAGATTGTCTACCGTTTGGGGCTGGGCTCTTTGCTGGTTGCGGTGGACACCACCAGTGGCTATCCGGAAGCGACTGCCGCCCTGCCCAAGGTCGGCTATTTACGGGCACTGCCTTTTGAAGGGGTGCTGGCGCTGCAGCCGGATATGCTGATTACTTCAGAGCAGGCGGCACCCCAAAAGAATCTGGAGCGACTGCGCAAGGCCGGTGTGCAGGTGGAAATTCTGCCCTCGGCCTGGAGTTCCGAGGCGTCTCTGCGTCGGGTGCAAGCTGTCGGCGGTCTTCTGGGAAAGGAGGCCGAAGCCCGTGCTCTGGTGGCAGACCTGCAGGCCCGGATCGATACCCTGCACAGGTCTGCCGGGGCGCGCGGCTATCGCCCGAAAGTACTGTTCGTTCTGGCGGCCGGTAATCACGCAGTGATGTTGGCGGGCAAGAATACCGCCGCCGAGGCGCTGCTCGACGAAGTGAGCGCGGACATCGCCTTTGCCGATCTGGAAGGCTACAAACCGGCCAGCCGGGAAGCGATTCTGGCGTCACAGCCGGATGCCATTGTGGTGGCCGAGTCTGTGCCCGGGCAGTTCAATGTGGACAACTGGCCGGAACTGCAAATGCTGGACGCCTGGACATCCGGGCATCGGCTGATGGCCGACAGTATGTTGTTGCTGGGTTTTGGCCCCCGTTTGGTGGATGCGATGGCGGCGGTGAACAAGGTGTTACCGGATAATCAGGATGTGGTCGCCCGATGATGCTGACCCCTGCCGGTCGTCTGGATGCCAGGCCTGCGCTGCTGATCCTGGGGGTTGCTGCTATCGCCGTGGCGCTGGTGTCTGTCGCCAGCGGCGCTTATCCGCTCACGGTCAGTGACATTCTGAGAGTCCTGAGTGGCCGTGAGACCGCCGACCCGGTGGCCTCCATGGTGCTGCTGGAAGTGCGGATGCCCCGGTTCCTGCTGGGGTTTCTGGTGGGCGCGGTATTGGCAGTCTGTGGTGCCGTTTTGCAGGGATTGTTTCGTAATCCGTTGGCCGACCCCGGCTTGATCGGGGTGTCGGCCGGTGCCTCGCTGGCCGCGATTGCCGTGATTGTGCTGGGTAACACCTGGCTTGGTGGCTGGCTGGCGCTGACTGGCGACTGGGCCTTGCCCATTGCGGCATTTATTGGCGGAAGCTTGACGGTACTGCTGGCCTGGCGCATCGCTAACCGCTCCGGCCAGACTGCGGTAGCGACGTTGTTGTTGGCAGGCATTGCCATCAACGCAGTGGCGGGCGCCGGTACCGGTTTACTGACTTTCTACGCCAGCGACGAAGAGCTGCGGTCGCTCACGTTCTGGACTATGGGCAGTCTTGGCCACGCGGGTTGGGATGATCTGGTGCTCGGTGCGCCGTTTATGGTGCTGGCACTGGTGTTGGCGCCCTGGCTGGCAAGGCCGCTGGATGCCTTTTTGCTGGGCGAGTCGGTAGTAGGCCATCTTGGCTACCGTGCCGACACGGTCAAAAAAGTGGCTATAGTCGTTGTCGGGCTTGGCGTGGGAGCGGCCGTCGCGGTCAGCGGGCTGATTGGTTTTGTCGGGCTGGTGGTTCCCCATCTGGTGCGCCAGGTGCTGGGGGCCAGCCATCGGGTCGTATTGCCATTCAGTGCCGTGCTGGGCGGCACTCTGCTGGTGGCCGCTGATTCTCTGGCCCGGGTGGTGGTGGCGCCTGCCGAGCTGCCCATCGGGCTTATGATGGCGTTGATTGGCGGCCCCTTCTTTCTGGCGCTGCTGTTAAGAACCCGGGTGATATGATGGTACTGGATATCAGGAATGTGCATGTGAGCCTTGGGGCCACGCCGATTGTGCATGGTGTCGACCTAAGCGTGGCCGCCGGTTAACTGGTGATGCTGCTGGGGCCGAACGGGGCGGGGAAATCGACCCTGCTGAAGGCCGTCAGCGGCGATGCCCCCGCCCGGGGTGAAATTCTTGTGTCCGGGCAAGCGCTGGCCGACTGCTGCCCACAGGCACTTTCCCGCCACCGGGGCGTTATGCCGCAGAGAGTCGACATCAATTTTCCGCTAACCGCCGAAGAGGTTATCCGGCTGGGGCTCTCGGCCCACTCCCCGGGCCGTGCGGATGAGCTTGTGGAACATCTGTTGTCTGAGCTTGAAATCAGCCATCTCCGACATCGCCTGGTGCCGGGGTTGTCCGGCGGCGAGCAGCAGCGGCTGCAACTGGCCCGCGTGCTGGCCCAGATTGCCGATACCGAGGGCGACCGACTGTTGCTGCTGGATGAATGCACGTCGGCGCTGGACCCGGCCCATCAGCAACTGGTGCTGCAACGGGTGCAAAAGCTCGCCCGCGAGCAGGGCGTGGCGGTGCTGGCGGTGGTGCATGATCTGAACCTGGCGGCCCAGTATGCGGACCGTCTGGTGATGATGCGGGCAGGCCGTTGTGTGCTCGAGGGGTCGGCGTGGGAAGTGCTCACGCCCGAGGTGTTAGCAGCCGTTTACGGATTTCAGGCCCGGATTGTCGAGTTGCCCGAGGGGTACCCTCTGGTGGTTCCCCTGGGTCAGACACGGGCTCAGACTGCGCCGTTAAAGCCGGTTTGCCGCCAAGCCTCGTAAACCACCAGCGCCACGGTATTGGACAGGTTCAGGCTCCGGCTTTCCGGGCGCATGGGCACCCGCAAGCGGTGGCCGTCGGCCAGCCCGTTGCGCACGGTTTCCGGCAAGCCCCGGGTTTCCGGGCCGAACATCAGATAGTCACCATCCTGAAACCGGGTTTCATGGTAAGGCTCAGAGCCTTTGGTGGTCAGGCCGAACAGGCGCTGAGGCTGCTCGCTGGCCAGGAAACTGGCGTAATCCGGGTGGATTTTCACCGTGGCATATTCGCTGTAATCCAGCCCGGCTCGCCGCATCTGTTTGTCTTCCAGAGTAAACCCCAGAGGCTCAATCAGGTGCAGCTGACAGCCGGTGTTGGCGCACAGCCGGATGATATTGCCGGTGTTCGGCGGTATCTCCGGCTCGTACAGAACCACGTGCAGCATTAACGTTCCACAGCCAGGGCAACGCCCATGCCGCCACCGATGCACAGGGTCGCCAGACCTTTCTTCGCATCCTGGCGAACCATTTCGTGTAGCAGGCTGACCAGAATACGGCAACCGGAAGCGCCAATCGGGTGGCCCAGGGCAATGGCGCCGCCATTGACGTTCACTTTGCTGGTGTCCCAGCCCAGATCCCGGTTGACGGAAATCGCCTGGGCGGCAAAGGCTTCGTTGGCTTCAATTAGGTCCAGATCGTTCACAGTCCAGCCTGCTCGCTCCAGACAACGCTGGCTGGCGGGGATCGGGCCCGTGCCCATGATGGTCGGGTCTACGCCGGCGTTGGCGTGGGCCTTGATGGTGGCCAGCGGGGTCAGGCCCAGCTCTTTCGCCTTGTCGGCACTGCACACCATCACCACAGCCGCGCCGTCGTTCAGGGAGGAAGCGTTGCCTGCGGTCACCGAGCCGTCTTTCTTGAACGCCGGGCGCAGTTTGCCCAGGCTCTCGCCGGTGACGCCGTCGCGGGGGCCTTCGTCTTTATCGACGATGATAGGATCGCCTTTGCGCTGGGGAATACTGACCGGCACGATCTGGCCGTCAAAGCGGCCCGCTTGCTGAGCGGCCACGGCTTTCTGCTGGGAGGCAGCAGCAAACGCATCCTGCTCTTCACGGCTGATGCCGTACTTTTCTACAATGTTCTCGGCGGTGATGCCCATGTGGTAATCGTTGAAGGCATCCCACAGGCCATCGGTGATCATCGTGTCGATCATGGTCCAGTTGCCCATGCGCTGGCCATTGCGGCTGTTGGGGACCACGTGGGGGGATTGGCTCATGCTTTCCTGGCCGCCGGCCAGAATCATCTCGGCGTCGCCGCACTGGATGGACTGTACCGCCATGTGTACGGCTTTCAGGCCGGAGCCGCAGACCTTGTTGATGGTCATGGCCGGTACGGACGCCGGTAAGCCGGCATGAATGGCGGCCTGCCGGGCCGGGTTCTGGCCGCTGCCTGCGGTCAGTACCTGGCCAAGAATGACCTCGTTGATCTGCTCACCGGCCACGCCGGTATCTGCCATCACGGCCTTGATCACTTCGGTACCGAGTTGGTCGGCACGCAGGCTGGACAGACCGCCTCCGAAGCTGCCGATAGCAGTGCGTTTGGCGGCAACAATAACAACATCACGCATGGGGATTCTCCGTTAACTCGGGCGCCCGGTCAGAGGGCGCCGCTTTGTAGTAATGGCGGGCATTGTAGCTGTAAAGCCGTTGCCCGCCAAAACAACAAAGGTCGGAGTGGTCTGGTGAAGGGAGTTACATATTCAGGCTGCGACCGCCATCGACGGACAGAATCTGACCAGTCACGAAGGGCGCGTCACACACCAGATAGCTAATAGCACCGGCAATATCCGCGGGGTTGCCGGTGCGAGCCAGCGGTGTTTTATCGAGAATGATCTGTTGATGAGATTCGTCTACTGCGGCATCGCCCTCGGGCCACAGGATGGCTCCCGGGGATACGCCGTTCACCCTAACCTCCGGTGCCAGGTCTTTGGCCCAGGAACGGGTCAAAGCCGCCAGCCCTGCTTTGCTGGCGCAGTATAAAGGATGATCTTTGAGGGGCTTTTCACTGTAAATGTCGATGAGATTGACCACGCAGCCAGCGTTTTCTTTGAGGGCCGGCAGGCAATGCTGCAGCAGAAAAAACGGGGCTTTCAGGTTGGCGCCCATGACGGTGTCCCAGTCCTGCTCGGAGGCTTCTTTGGTTGGATTTGGATAAAACACCGACGCGTTGTTCACCAGCGCGTTCAAGCGCCCCCAGTGGTGGCAGGCTTGCTGCGCCAGGTTCTGAAGTTCACCGGCAACGGCCAGGTCGGCCTGGAAACATACGGCTGAACCCGCCCGTTGTTGGTTCAGTTTCTCCACCAGAGCCTGTGCCTGTTGCTCCCGGCCACGGTAATGAATAACGACGTTCCAGCCCCGGGCGTGCAGGGTTTCGGCAGTATGTGCGCCCAGGCGATGGGCGGCGCCGGTGATCAGGGCGACAGGTTGGGACATTGGATGTTTTCCTTTTGCGAGTCAGTTCAATGCCTGACTAATACGGGCCAGTCGCTCGTTCTGGATTGCCGCGCCCAGAGCCTTGCCCTGAATTCCCTGTGCAAGGAACGGCTGAGGTGTCACGCCACGGGCCGCCAGCGCCGCTTGCTCAAGCTGGCGGATCTGATTGAGAGGCTCGTTGGTGATGCAGCAGGCGAGGGTGGCCACTAAGGCTTCAAAACGGTCCGGCCGGCGCCACAGATCTGCGCTGTTCATCAACTCAAGCGCCTGCTCAGGCGTCAGCGTTCCCTCGGATCCGGAGTCGTTCAGCTTGGCCCGAAACTGGCAGACCAGGCGGGTGAGCTCCCGGCAGTCGTTGGGGCTTTTCATGGCGCTGGCGCGAGCAACTGCATCGGATTCGGGCACACCGCTGAGCAGCGCGGCGTAGCGTTGGGCGGTAGAGCCCTGGCTGCGGTGTAAGCAGGCCAACGCGGTCAGGCCCTGCTTGAAAACTTGCTCCTCAGCCAGCTCCGGCATCAGTACCTCGAGCGCTCCGAGTGCCTGGAGCACCTGAAAGAATACTCCGGGAGCCTGCTCGTGCAGAGCTCGCTGAACTTCCTGCCAGACCCGCTCCGGCGCCAGGTCTGCCAACTCGCCGCCGGCGACCATGGTGCGCATCATGGCCATGGTTTCCGGGCAAATGCTGAACTCCAGTGGCTGCAGGCGGGCGGCAAACCGGGCCGTGCGCAGGATGCGCAAAGGGTCCTCGGCAAAGGCCTCGGAAACGTGGCGGAGCGTTTTCTGTTCCAGATCGGTGTGGCCGTTGAAGGGGTCTACCAGGTCGCCCTCTTCGGTTTGTGCCATGGCGTTGATGGTCAGGTCCCGGCGCCTGAGGTCTTCCTCCAGGGTCACATCAGGGGCGCTATAGACGGTGAAGCCGTGATAGCCCCGCCCCTGTTTGCGCTCGGTGCGGGCCAGGGCGTATTCCTCGCCGGTTTTTGGATGCAGGAACACCGGGAAATCGGCCCCGACCTGTTTGAATCCGCGCTGGCTCATCTCTTCGGGGGTGGCGCCAACCACAACCCAGTCCCGGTCTTTCACGCCCAGACCGAGCAGTTTGTCGCGGACAGCGCCGCCCACCAGATAAATTTCCATGATGCCGTTCGTTCCTGATTGCCGTGGATGGAAGACCGCCGATTATCCGGCCCGCGTCTGCCAGAGGCAACTGCAGTGGCGGAAACAAAAAAGCCCGGCCTGCATTGGCCAGACCGGGCTTTTCAGGATGTTGCCAGCGGTGTTTAGAAAGACGTACCCAGCTCCAGTGCGGCACCGACATCGGCACTGCTGTAGAGCGCGCCGATATCGACACGAACACCCATGAGGTTCAGGCCAAGGCCCGCCGTAAACTGAGTGTCTTCCTCGATACCGTCGTTGTCATCGTTGCTGGCCAGGTTGTGGCGAACGCCGGCGCGCAACTGGGCATAACGCCAGGCATCAAACTCGGCACCCAAGGCAACCCACTGGGTGTCGTCTTCGTAGCCGAAGGCTTCTTTCTTGGTCAGATCCACTTCCGCAGTGATCACGTGGTAGTCACTCTTGTGGGCGATGCCAGCGGTGACCATGGGGTTGAGTTCCAGGGTGTATTCTTTTTCGTCCAGGTCCGGGCGGGACTGGGCGGAGTCCAGCTCCATCGGGATCAGGTTTTTCACCACAACGCCGGCGTTCCACTGGTTTTCAGCGCCGAAGGCGTAGGCGGCACCCAAGTCGAGGTTGAAGCCGCTTTTGTCGGTTTGGTATTCGTCGGCGTCGAAGTCGTCGTCCTCGAAATCGGAGACGGATTCGGTGTATTGGAAGGTCTGAAGTTGCACGTATTTTGGTGAAACACCAACCTGAAGGGCGCTGCCATTATTGAGCTGGAATGTGCTGGCAATGCTGATGCCGGCTTCTACTACAGCTGACGCAAGGATTTTGCCCTCGGAGGTGAAGTTGATATCGCCATTGTTGTCGTTGATGAGCTCTTGTACGTCAGCTACGGTTGCAGTTTCGGCAATATCGCTCAGCGTTGTCTTGTCTTTTTCTGACAGCTCGCCGCGAACGGTTGCTGTCAGGTTACCAGAGGTAAAGAATCCAAAAGAAAGAGATGAGCTGGGCACTGCGAAACCCAGTCCAAGTCCAACGTTTGCTCTCATGGTGTCCCGGTCAAAGGCATTGAGTCGATCATTCAGGTCACTCGCAGCGTTCTGAAACTCCGCTACATCGCTGACTCCAGCGGTCGAATTGTTGAAGCGACTAACGATCGCATCAAATTCTTCAATCACATCCTGAATATCATCAACCTGATCAATCACCTCTTCCTCATCGGCCGCACGCGCATTCACAGACGGCAGCATCAGGCCAAAATCGTCCGCCCAGTCGTGCTGTTCGGCAGCCATCATGGCCGGGTTAGCGCTGGGCGCGGCGGAGGGATGGGCTACGGCAACACCGGTTCCGCCCATGGCAAAGGAACGGGCAGACATAAAGGCCTGGGGGCTGGCCAGGGCGGAAGTGGTGGCAACAGACAGGCCGATGGCCAGGGACAGTTTGCTGAGGCGGATTGGGTTCATCTGAGATCCTGTGTTTATTCTATTAACTGAGAAAATTATTAAGTAATCGAAAGGTTAGATCAGTTTTTTATGTGACACAGCTCACAACCGGTAACGGTTTGTTCTGTCTGTGTAAACAAAGGCAGTTTTTTGCCGCCTCAGCTTTTCTTTTACTCTTTGCAAATGGCTGAAAATATTTTTAGATCAACAGGTTGGAGTAACTGGCGTGATTTTTTCATGTTATTTGAGAAAGTATCTTCCGGAGACAAGATAATGACGTTGCGCTGGATCCTTGTGTCTGTTCTGGCCTTTACCATGGCCGCCTGTGCGCCGGTGGGCAGTTACCGGAGCGAGCAGGCCCGCACTGATACCTTCGAACCGATCACGGTCCGGGTCAGTGGGTTTGGTACCTATGAAAATGCCCAGGCGGACCGAGTGCAAACTCGTAAACGGTTGCTGGCTCGCCGGGCCTCAAAGCTGGACGCCTATCGAAACCTGGCGGAGCGAGTCTACGGCACGGTGATTTATGGCAGTTCCACGGTGAATGACTTCGTGCTGCACAACGACAGTTTCCGCACTTATGTGGACAGTTACATTCGCGGAGCCCGGATGGTGGCGGTGAATGAGCACAGCGACGGCGTGGTCGAGACGGTCATGGAGCTGCGTCTGGAGCCGAGGTTTCGGGAATGTGTGTCGAAAGTGGCGGATGATCAAGTACAGGATGTCTGCGCCATTCCAATGCCCCGGCGCAGCGATCGGACAGGTGATGTCGAGGCTGGCCGTACCGATTCACTGTATTACCTTGATTAAAACGTTTGATGCACGCCGTGGTTGCGGTGTTGTTACAAGGATGGGTTAGAGAGAGCCATGATGAGATCCGTGTTGTTGCTGCTGATGCTGACCCTGACCCTGGGCCCAGGGCTGGCTCAGGCGACGGTTCTTGAGGGAGTAGGCCATGCCAACATCCGTGAGAACAACCTGGACCAGGCTCGCACGGAGGCGCGCCAGGCTGCGATGCGGGATCTTGCGCTGCAGTACGAAGCCCGGGTCAGTACCCGGGATACCATGGAGAACGGGCAACTGACCGGCTCCCATACCGAATTGTCTGCCATCGCGCAGGTTCGTAACGCCACCATCGTTGATGAGTACCGCAGTGGCAATTTATTGCGGGTGATTGTTCGGGCTGATTTGTCTGATGCCTCTGGCCAGGGGGCGGGGGCCTGTAAAGCCGGGCAGGCGTCTGGATTGCGTAAACGTGTGGCGGTAACCGCTTTCCCGATTACCCGGCCAGAACAGGGAGGCAGTGCGGCACTGGACAGTGCTGGCGAACAATTGCCGCAAGAACTGGTGGCCCGGTTGCAGCAACAGGGGCAACTGCAGGTGCTTGGCGCTACCTCGTTACAGCTGTTCGCGAATCTGCCGGATGCCCCGACCTCCCGAAAAAATCTGGCGACTAATCATCTGACGAACGTAGTGCAACTGGCTCGCGAACTGGGTGCCCAGTTTGTGGTGGCGGGAGTCATTCGTGATATCGGCCTGGCCGACCCCGATGCCTGGGGCAGCTCCATTCTGGATCGAATGCAGCGCGGTATCGGAATGGCTGACACCACCCGACGGTTTGAGGCCGAAGTGATGGTGTTCGATGGCTTCAGCGGCTCACCGGTGTTCCGGCAGCGGTTTGAGACCTCAGCCGAATGGCGCCCGGACGGCAGCGGCACCGGCGGCTTTGCTTCTGCCGGCTTTGAAGGTTCCGACTGGGGGCGAGCCGTTGACGGTGTGATTGCCGAGATGACGGCAGCCGTGAACAATGCCCTGGCGTGCCAGCCTTTCATGGCGCGGATAACCCGGGTGGAGGGTAACAGAGTCACGCTGGCGTCTGGCGCCACCGCCGGATTGCGTCCAGGTGACGAGCTTAGCGTTTACCGAACCCAGCGCTACTTTGACTCCCTGGATGGCACGCCGGAACTGTCGGATACCGGGGTAACGCTGACCCTGGATAACGTGCATCCGGATTTCAGTAACGGGCGAATGCCAACACAGGGAGGACAGGTCAACGTTCAGCGCGAGGACCTGGCCATTATCTGGTAGTGATCAGGCCGCCTCGGTGGCGGCAATATCCCGGATCTTGCCAACCATGGCCCGCAGGCCGTTGCCCCGGGTGGGGGAGATATGGCGGAACAGATCCAGCTGCTCGAACAGTTCGTCGATATCGGTTGCGAGCAGATCTCTGGGTGCCTTGCCGTTCAGGGCTACCAGAATGATGGCGGCCAGGCCGCGCACAATCATGGCGTCTGAATCGATCAGCAGAAAGAGTTTGCCGCTGTCCTCATCGTAATGATGAATCAGCCAGACCTGGCTCTGGCAACCGTGAACGTAGTTCTTTTCAATCCGCTCGTCATCGGGAAAGCCCTGCAGCTGTTTGCCCAGGTCGATGATGTAGGCATACCGCTCTTCCCAGTCGTCCAGAAACTCAAAGGCATCCAGAACGTCTTCAAGGGTAGTGGTTTTGCCCAGGGGGTTGTTCAGAAATTGTTCCGTGCTGGCGGTCATAGCATTCCCAGTTCGAGTTTGGCTTCGTCGGTGAGCATATCGTTGTTCCAGGGCGGATCAAAGGTCAGTTCAACCGTTACTTTGTCCACATTCGGTACATACTCGACTTTGCGCTTCACGTCGTCGGTGATCACCGGGCCCATGCCGCAGCCAGCGGCGGTGAGGGTCATCTTGATGTACACGTGGTTGCCATCGGCGGTGCCGTTTTCGATTTCACACTCGTAAATCAGGCCAAGGTTGACCACATCAACCGGGATTTCCGGGTCGTAGCAGTTACGCAGCGCTTCCCACACCTGGTTTTCATTTATGGTGCCGTCTTCCGGGGTCTCGAAACTGCTTTCCAGCGGCTGCTTGCCCAATGCATCGGCGTCGTGGCCTTCAATGCGGGCCAGGTTGCCGTTGATTGCCACGGTAAAGCTGCCGCCGAGGGATTGGGTAATCGTGACAAAGGTGTCCGACGGAATCATGATTTCTGTCCCGGCGGGCACCAGGCGGGCTTCCACTTCGCGTTTGGTCAGGACGACTTCGCGTTCTTGCATGGTTGATCGGTCCTATCTCTGTGCTTTACGCCACCGTGAAGCTTTCACCACAGCCGCACTCAGCGGTGGCGTTGGGATTGCGGAAGCGGAACAGGGAGTTCACACCCTCGGTGACAAAATCAATTTCAATGCCATTGACCAGGGGCAGGTGCTCCTGCCTTACGTAAACATCCACGCCGTCGATGGTAAAAATACGGTCATCGGATTCCGGTGTTTCTACCCACTGGGTTTCGTACTTGAAGCCGGAGCAGCCACTCTTTTTGATGGCCAGGCGAATGCCTCTGGCTTCCGGTTTTTTGTCCAGTTGTTTGCGAACGTGTTTGACCGCGGTTGGGGTCATGGTCACATTCACATCGCTTGGGGTGAAGACTTCGGTTGTCATGTTTCCACCTCCTCAGGCAAACAGGCGCTGGATCTTCTGCAGGCCGGTAAACAGTTTCTCGACCTCGTCCAGCGTATTGTAGAACGCAAATGAAGCCCGGGCTGTACCGGGTACTCCGTAGAAATCCATCAGGGGCATGGCGCAATGGTGGCCGGTGCGAATGGCGATGCCTTGCTGGTCCAGCAGGGTGCCGATGTCGCTCGGATGCAGGCCGGCAATCTTGAACGACATGACCGGAACTTTCTGCTTCGCGGTGCCGATGATCTCCATGCCTGGTACGGTTTCGACCAGTTCATTGGCCCGGCGCAGCAAAGCATTCTCGGCCGCTTCCATCGCCTTTCGGTCCAGCGAGTTCAGGTAGTCGACGGCGGCGCCCAGGCCCACCGCTTCGGCAATGGCCGGTGTGCCAGCCTCAAATTTGTAGGGCAGGGTATTCCAGGTGGTCCGTTCAAACGATACCCGTTCGATCATCTCGCCGCCGCCCTGGTAAGGGGGCATTTCTTCCAGCAGCTCAGCGCGGCCATAAAGCACGCCAATGCCCGTTGGGCCGAACAGCTTATGGGATGAGAACACGTAAAAGTCGCAGCCCAGGGCCTGCACATCCGGCTGGAAGTGGGGCACCGCCTGGGCACCGTCGATCAGGGTCAGTACGCCCAGCTTCTTGGCCTGCTCGATCAGAGGCGCAATCGGATTCACCGTTCCCAGAACGTTGGAAACATGGGTAATGGCAAGAATCCGGGTACGCTCGTTCAGCAGGCTGTTGAACGAGTCCAGGTCCAGCTCGCCTTCCGGCGTTACCTGAATCGGCACGACGTTTGCGCCGGTACGTTCGGCCAGCATCTGCCAGGGCACAATGTTGGCGTGGTGCTCCATGTGGCTGACCAGAATCTCGTCACCCGGTTTCAGCCGCGAGGCCAGGCCATTGGCGACCAGGTTGATGGCTTCTGTGGTGCCACGGGTCCAGATAATTTCACGGGTACTGGATGCGTTCAGGAACTGGCGAACGGTTTCGCGAGCGCCCTCGAAAGCCACCGTCGCGCGGTCGCCAAGGGTATGAGCGCCGCGATGTACATTCGAGTGCATTTCCCGGTAATACCGGTCCATGGCATCCAGTACGGCTTGCGGCTTCTGTGCCGATGCTCCGTTATCCAGATACACCAGGGGCTTGCCGTGGATTTCCTGATTCAAAATCGGGAAATCCCGGCGAATGGTGTCAACATCAAACGCCGTAGGCCGGGTGTTGTTTGCCACAGACAGGTCAGTCATGCCCCTCAGGCCTCCTGAAAGGTTTGGTCAAAGAAGTCACTCAGGCGAGCCTGAGCGGTTTCCCGTACAGCCTCTACCGGAATCTGCTGAACCAGCTCGTTGATAAACGCCATGGTCAGCAGAATGTTGGCCTGGCGCCGGCCAATGCCGCGTGACACCAGGTAGAACACCGAGGTTTCGTCAAGCTGGCCGATGGTGGCGCCGTGCGCGCACTTGACGTCATCCGCGTAGATTTCCAGCTCCGGCTTGGTATCGATTTCCGCGCCGGTGGACAAGAGCAGGTTCTTGTTGTTCATATCCGCACTGGACTTCTGGGCGTCCTGATGAATATGAATGCGACCATTGAACACGGCGTGCGACTGGTCCGCCGCAATATTGCGGTAGGTCTCTTCGCTGTTGCAATGGGCTGCCACGTGCTCGATGCAGGTGTGGTTGTCGTAGTGCTGTTTGCCCTGGGTTACGACCACGCCGTTAAGCTGGGTTTCCGCCCCTTCACCTTCCAGCCGAACCTGCAGATCGTGGCGGCGCAGCGGGCCGCCAAAGCCCACGCTGTGGCTCTCGAAACGGGAACTGCGCTGCTGACGCACACCGGTGGCGCCGATGTGCTGCACGTTTTCGCCTTCCATGTTCAGGCGAATACTGGTGGCATTGGCACCGTCCGCCAGATCGAATTCGGTGACTGTGCTGACCAGGGCAGAGGCATCGCCACTGGAGATATATTCTTCTACCAGGGTGAGCTGACTGTTGGCCCCGGCATCCACGAAAATGCGCGGGTAGGCGGAGCCACTGGCGTCGGCACTGGTCTCGTGAATGATGAACAGGGGTTGATCGAGCACGGCACCGGGCTTCAGCCGGATAAACAGGCCATCTTCAAAGCGCGCTCCGTTCAGGCGGGCGAACTGGACCTGATCGGGATTCAGGGTTGAGCCCAGTTTCGATGCCACCGCCTGGGCCTGGTCTTCATCCAGGTCGCTGAAACTCAGGATCTCGATGCCGTCAAGGTCCGGGTACTCGCTGGCCTCGGGAATCATCACGCCGTTGATGAAGACGACCTTGTAGCCCGGCACCGCCAGGCTGTTGCCGGTTTTGCCTTCAGCCGGCAGGGAGATGGCCATATCGTCGGCCAGCTTCAGGTATTTGCTGGAATACTTCCAGTTTTCGGTTTTGCGGGTAGGCAGCGGCATATCGACCAGCGCGCTGGCCCGCTCTTTGCGCAGTGCCAGCAGCGGCCCCGGCAAGGTGGTGCCGGCCGGGTGCAGGAAGGCACTGGAAAGCATGGGTACAGATTTCATTCCACGGCCTCCTGATCAGTTGCTGGTGTCTTCGTCTTTGATGCCCAGCCAGCCATAACCTTTTTCTTCCAGTTCCAGTGCCAGTTCACGGCCGCCGGACTTGATGATCCTGCCGCCAGCGAGTACGTGCACGTAGTCCGGAACAATGTGGTTGAGCAGGCGCTGGTAGTGGGTCACCATCAGAATGGCGCGGTCGTCTGAGCGCAGGGCGTTAACGCCATCGGAAACCACTTTCAGGGCGTCGATGTCCAGCCCGGAGTCGGTTTCGTCCAAAATGGCCAGTTTTGGCTGCAGCAGCAGGGCCTGCATGATCTCGTTACGCTTCTTTTCACCGCCGGAGAAGCCTTCGTTCACGCCACGCTTGAGGAAGGCCGGGTCCAGATCAACCTGTTTGGAGACTTCCTTGGCCAGTTTCATAAACTCGGCCGCGTTCATCTCTTCTTCGCCTTTGTGCTGGCGCATGGCATTCACTGCCGTGCGCAGGAACTGAAGGTTGCTGACCCCCGGGATTTCCACCGGGTACTGGAATGCCAGGAAAATGCCTTCACGAGCACGTTCCTCGGTTTCCCGCTCCAGCAGGTTGTCGCCGTTGAGGGTGACCTCACCGCTGGTGACTTCAAATGCGTCGTTACCTGCCAGGACCTGTGACAGGGTACTCTTACCGGAACCGTTCGGGCCCATAATGGCGTGAACTTCCCCGGCCTTGATCTCCAGGTTGATGCCCTTGAGGATTTCTTTGCCCTCAACGGAGGCGTGCAGGTTTTTGATACTCAGCATTTTGTACGCTTCTCTCTTTTAACCGACTAAATTCGTGTGCCCGCTCCAGTGTTGGAGTGAGTCAGCCACCGGGCAGGCCCTTACGGGATACGCTGTGAATACGTCCCTGTATGCTCGACAAAATCATCCCTGATTTTGACGATCCCGGAAGGGCCTGCCCGGTGGCTTCCGCTGTACGTTTTCGATGACGGCCCGGTTAACCAACGGACCCTTCAAGGCTGACTTCCAGAAGCTTGCCAGCCTCAACCGCAAACTCCATCGGCAGTTCCTTGAACACCTCTTTGCAGAAGCCGTTCACAATCATGGAGACGGCCTGTTCCGGATCAATGCCACGCTGGCGGCAAAGGAACATCTGTTCGTCGCTGACCTTCGAGGTGGTCGCCTCATGTTCCACGATGGCGGATTTGTTCTTGCTTTCGATGTACGGGAAGGTGTGCGCGCCGCAGCGGTCGCCAATCAGCAGTGAATCGCACTGGGTGAAGTTGCGCGCACCTTCCGCGCCCGGGCCGAACTTCACCAGGCCGCGGTAGGCGTTGGAGCTCTGGCCCGCGGAAATGCCCTTGGAGATGATGGTGCTCCGGGTGTTTTTGCCCAGGTGAATCATCTTGGTGCCGGTATCGGCCTGCTGATGATTGTGGGTCAGGGCCACCGAGTAGAACTCGCCCACGCTGTTCTCGCCGCGCAGTACGCAGCTCGGGTATTTCCAGGTAACAGCCGAACCGGTTTCAACCTGAGTCCAGGAAATCTTGGAGTTCTTGCCAATGCAGGCGCCACGTTTGGTCACAAAGTTGTAGATGCCACCCTTGCCGTTTTCGTCGCCCGGATACCAGTTCTGCACAGTGGAGTATTTGATCTGGGCGTCGTCCAGCGCCACCAGTTCTACCACCGCCGCGTGCAACTGGTTCTCGTCGCGCATGGGCGCGGTGCAGCCTTCCAGATAGCTCACGTGACTGCCTTCTTCGGCAATGATCAGCGTGCGCTCAAACTGGCCGGTGTTGGCCGCGTTGATGCGGAAGTAGGTGGACAGTTCCATGGGGCAGCGCACGCCCTTGGGAATGTACACAAAAGTGCCGTCTGAGAAGACTGCGGAATTCAGGGCTGCGAAGAAATTGTCGCCCTGGGGAACCACAGAGCCAAGGTACTTCTGGACCAGTTCCGGATAATCGTGCACCGCTTCTGAAATCGAGCAGAAGATCACACCGGCCTTGGCCAAGGGCTCTTTAAATGTGGTGGCGACAGATACAGAATCAAAGACTGCATCGACGGCAACGCCCGCGAGCTTTTCGCGCTCGTGCAGGGGAATGCCCAGCTTTTCGTAGGTTTTCAGCAGTTCCGGATCGACTTCGTCCAGGCTTTGCGGCATATCTTCTTTGCGCTTGGGCGCGGAATAGTAGGAAATCGAGTTGTAGTCGACTTTCGGATAGCCAACGTGAGCCCAGTCCGGCTCTGCCATTTCCTGCCAGCGACGATAGGCTTTGAGCCGCCACTCCAGCATCCACTCCGGCTCTTTCTTGACGGCCGAAAGGCGGGCAATGACGTCTTCGTTCAGTCCGGGTTCGAACGTGTCGGCTTCGATTTCGGTCACGAATCCGTGTTCGTATTCCCGTTTGATCAGCTCTTTCACCTCGTTGTCGGTGGTCGCCATGATCGTCGCTCCGTAATTCTCTCATCCGGGGCTTTCGCCCTCATATGTCATCGGCAGCCATAAGGCTGGCGGATGGGTGTCGTCTGTTAGCTGGTGTTGCAGCGGTCGTTCACCTGATGAGTACGCCCTGCAATCGGTTTTTGGATGACGGGGCGGGCTTTTCGGGCCCTTTCCCCGTTGCTTCTGGCGAGCGATTATACAATACCAGAGTAAAATAGTCAGGTATTAAATCGGTTATGTAGGGATTATACCTTAATCGGCCTTGGGGGCACTAAGGGAGCGGTTATTGGCTTGATAGAGCTGGGCTTGCCGGCTACTCGCCGCTCTGATTCAGGCGTTAGTCTTCTCCGGTAAAATCCTGGTCAGATAAGTGAAATCCAGTTTATCCGGCAAGTTCGCCGGCTTCGGGATTTTTACGATGTGGCCACTGCCTGGGGCATAGTCCATCGCTTCGCCGTGGCGGTTTTCCATGGTGCTGGCACAGAATCTCAGGTTGCCGGCCGGGGTGATCAACTCCAGCTGGTCGCCGGGTGCGAACTTGTTTTTAACGTCGATGGTGAGCCACTGGTCATCCACATCGGCAATGGTGCCTACCACCTGTTGGGTGCCGAGGTAGGAGGAGCCCTGTTCGTAGGTCTGGTATGCCTGGGGTACGTGCCGGCGCAGGAAACCTTCGGTGTAGCCGCGGTTCGAGAGGGCTTCGAGTTCGTCCATCATCTGCATATTGAAAGGTTTGCCGGCGACAGCGTCGTCGATGGCCTGGCGGTACACCTGGGTGGTGCGTGCCACGTAGTAGGTGCTTTTGGTGCGGCCCTCGATTTTCAGGGAGTGAACGCCCATCTTGACCAGTTCCGCCACGTGCTGGACAGCCCGCAGGTCTTTGGAGTTCATGATGTAGGTGCCGTGTTCGTCCTCGTACGCGGGGATGAAGCCGCCGGGTCGGTTGGGTTCTTCCAGCAGGATTTCTTTCGGCTCGACCGTTTTCACGGGGCTGGCGGAGGTGGCGATCAGGTCCCCGGTCTGATCGTGGCTGTGCTGGACTTCTTTGTAGTTCCAGCGGCAGGCGTTGGTGCAGGCCCCCTGGTTGGCATCGCGGTGATTCATGTAGCCGGACAGCAGGCAGCGGCCGGAATACGCCATGCACAGGGCGCCGTGAACAAAGACTTCCAGCTCCATTTCGGGGACTTTTTCGCGGATTTCACGGATTTCTTCCAGGCCCAGTTCCCGGGACAGAATCACCCGGCTGACGCCCTGTCTGCGCCAGAATTCCACCGTAGCCCAGTTGACAGCGTTGGCCTGCACCGATAGGTGAATGGGTTGGTCCGGCCATTTTTCCCGAACCAGCATGATCAGGCCGGGGTCTGACATGATCAGGGCATCGGGTTTTTGTTCTATGATGGGTTCAAGGTCTCTGAGATAACTGCGCACTTTGTTGTTGTGGGGCGCAATATTGGACACCAGATAAAACTGTTTGCCCAGTTCGTGGGCCCGGGCGATACCGGCACCCAGGGCTGAGACATCCTTGAAGCTGTTGTTTCTGACTCTCAACGAGTATCGCGGCTGGCCGGCATAGACCGCATCAGCGCCATAAGCGAAGGCGGTTTCGAGATGTTCGGGGGTGCCGGCGGGCGCAAGCAGTTCCGGGGTGATCATAGGGGCTCCGGGTAATGACTGAAAAACGAATGGGTGCAGGTGGGGCATTCTGGAAAAGCCGGCATTTTGCCGTAAACCGATGGGTTCGCCATTGATCTTGCTCAAAGGTCGTATTGATTGATTTCAGCGAACAGGTGTACGCTGATACAGTAAACAGGGTAGGCCAAGGCGAAAAGCAGGAGGGATGAGCATGGCATCAGAGCCATTAAGGCCTGAAAATTCAAAACGTTCGCTGAGCACGCGGGTCAGTAAACTGATCAAAGTGCAGTTGGAACGGGGGAAAGTGGGCGTCGAGACGGTCGCCGGTCAGTTGAATATGAGCCGCTATACCTTGCACAAGAAGTTGCGCCAGGAGGGGCTGACGTTTGCGGCCCTGTTGGAGCAGGTGCGCCGGGAGCAGGCCATCGCCTATATGAAGGATAAATCCAAGCCGCTGGTGGAAATTGCCGAGCAACTTGGATTCTCTGAGCTGAGCGCATTCAGCCGGGCGTTCAAGCGCTGGATGGGAACGCCGCCGGCTGAATACCGCTCTTTACGGATGTCCTGATCAGGCTTTCTTGAAGATCAGGGTGGCGTTGGTGCCGCCAAAGCCGAAGCTGTTACTCATCACCAGATCCAGATTCTGGTCGTCCATGCGCTCGCGCACGATGGGGTAACCTTCGGCGCCTTCGTCCAGAGTCTGGATGTTGGCCGACGGGGCAATAAAGTTCTCCCGCTGCATGATCAGGCTGTAAATGGCCTCATGCACGCCTGCGGCACCCAGGGCATGGCCACAAAGAGGTTTGGTGGAGCTCAGGGGTGGAATCTTGTCGCCGAAAGTTTCCCTGAGGGCCTTCAGTTCCGTCACATCGCCCGCTGGTGTGCTGGTGCCGTGGGTGTTGATGTAGCTGATGTCGCCATCAATATTGGCCATGGCCTGCTGCATACACCGAATCGCGCCTTCTCCGCTGGGGGCCACCATATCAGCACCGTCAGAAGTGGCGCCGAAGCCCACCAGTTCCGCCAGAATTGTCGCGCCCCGGGCTTCCGCGTGTTCAAGGGATTCAAGAACCAGAGCGCCACCCCCGCCGGAAATCACAAAGCCGTCGCGGTCTGCATCGTAGGTGCGTGAGGCCAGCTCCGGGGTGTCGTTGTATTTGGTCGACAGCGCACCCATGGCATCGAACATCAGGCTCAGAGTCCAGTGAATGTCCTCACCGCCGCCGGCCAGCATGACATCCTGGCGGCCCAGGGCAATCTGGTCGGCCGCGTGGCCAATGCAGTGCGCACTGGTGGCGCAGGCTGATGTGATGCCATAGTTGATGCCGGTAATGCCAAAGGCGGTAGTAATGGAAGCGTTGATGGCGCTACCCATGGTGCGGGGCACCCGGTAGGGGCCAACCCGGCGAATACCTTTGTCGCGATGGGTATCAATAGCGTCCAGCAGTTCTACGGTAGACGCACCGCCGGTACCAAACACCGCGCCCGTGGTGTTGGCGTGAAGTTGCTCCTCGGTCAGGCCAGCCTGTTCAATGGCTTCTTTCGTGGCCAGATAGCTGTAGCCGGCAGCCGGACACATGAAACGCAGAAGTTTCCGGTCGATCAGTTCTGACAGGTTCAGGTCGATCTTGCCGGTAATGTGGCTACGTAATCCCTTGTCCCGGGCCTCTTCGCTGAGGGCAATGCCGGAGCGGGATTCGCGAAGTGACTGGGCCACTTCTTTCTGGTTGGTTCCGAGGCTGGAGACAATCCCCATGCCGGTAACTACAACGCGACGCATTGTGCTAGCTCCTAAAAGTCATCAGTCGATGTGAACAGGCCAACCCGCAGATCTTTGGCGGTGTAGATTTCCCGGCCGTCCACTTCCATACGGGCATCTGCGATGGCCATGGTCAGTTTGCGGCGAATCAACCGCTTGATATCCAGGTAGTAGGTCACTTTTTTGTTGTCCGGCAACACCTGGCCGAAAAACTTTACTTCCCCGGCGCCCAGGGCCCGGCCTTTACCGTCGCCACCGCTCCAGGCCAGGAAGAAACCGACCAGTTGCCACATGGCATCCAGGCCCAGGCAACCCGGCATAACCGGGTCGTCCTGGAAATGTACCTTGAAGAACCAGAGGTCCGGGTTGATGTCCAGTTCGGCAACCAGGCTGCCTTTGCCGTATACGCCGTCATCGGCCCCGATGTGGGTGATGCGGTCGACCATCAGCATTTCGTCGATGGGCAGGCGCATGGCACCGGGAAACAACTCGCCATGGCCGCAGCGAATCAGGTCTTCTTTGTCGAAGTGGTCAGGATACATATTGCCCGTGTCTCTGTTGCAAAATTATAGTTGTTACTTTAGCGCCTGTTGCGAGAACAGCTATTGACCTTTAGTGGATATTTGCCGGGAGAAAGTTCCCGGAAACCCGCAGTTTGTGCCGTTTGACGGTCATCAAGGCGGGCCCTGGCGGGGCCTGATACTTTCGTCGAATCTGTGCATGACGCCATCAAGGGAGGACCTATGAGCGCGGAAGAGAGCGTTATTGGCGGTCGGGTAAAACTGGAGAATAACCGGGTGACCGTTCGTCTGGAGCGAGTGTTCGACCACTCGCCCGACACCGTCTGGGATATGCTGACGGAATCCGCTTTGCTGGCTCGCTGGCTGGCGCCGGGCACGGTGGATGCACGCGAAGGAGGCCGGGTGCAACTGGATTTCGGCAACAGTGGAATGCCGGTTGACAGCAATGTCACCGCTTGCCGGCCGGGTAAGTTACTGCGCTATTCCTGGAGCTCTGGAGACTGCCCCGAGCGGCCATTAACCTGGGCGCTGTCTCGGGAGGGCTCTTCAACGCGGCTGTGCCTGTCCCTGGAGCTTCCCGATGATGAATTGGTGCCCATCGCCTGTGCCGGCTGGGATGCCCATCTGGAAATGCTGGGAGCGGCGCTGGAAGGTATCAGTATTCATTTCCCGGCGGACCGCTTCCGGGCGGCCCGCGCTCACTTTGAGCAACTTGTGAGAGAACAGATAGCGGCCTGAGCCGCTTATCCTTCCTGCCCGTCTGCCCGGGGGCTGGCCAGAATGCCTGCGTAGCGCACCAGGAAAAGCCCGTAAGCCAGAATCCAGAGAAGGGTGCTGGTGCCAATCCCGGGGTGCCAGGGGATCAGATTAAAGGCGGTTAGCACCCGAATCACAGCTGCCAGCTGAATGGCAACAAAGGCCAACACCATTCCTTTCGGTAAAACCAGGGGCCTGCCGGTGTGACCCAGGGATACCCGGGCAATAACACCCAGTATCAGACAACCGACGGCGCCAGTTCCGGCGGCATGGCTCCAGGCGTTGGTTGGCCAACCGGCAACCAGAGAACCTGCCAGCAGAATCAGGGCTACGGGAACCCAGAGAATGGAGAGGTGCAGAACCCACAGCAGCGGGTCCTTGCGCACCAGCCAGCCTTTCCAGTTATACAGCCGGACCAGCATCAGGGCCGCCGCAACCACCGCGATAACCGCGGTGAAGGTCTGCCAGCCGGTGACCAGAGAGGCCATCAGCAGAATCATGGAAAACAGCGCGGCCATATCCAGTGCCGGAATCATTCTGACGGCTCCGGCATCGCCACCGTGCTGGCGCAGCCAGCCGGCTGAGAAGGCCGGTGTGATCCGCCCCCCGATGATGCTGATCAATGCCATGGCCATGATCAAAGCCCCATAGCTGAAGGCCATGTCCAGGCGGGTAACAAATCCGACCTGCATCAGCCACAGCAGGCCAAGTACCACAAGAATCATCAGTTGTCGTTTTTGCTGGGCCTTCCAGACGCGCCATCCGGCGTCGACCATGACCAGGGGCAGGAATGCCAGGTTGACGCCTTGTACCAGCCACTCGGGCAGGTTGCCGCCAAAGGCCAGCAACAGGCGCCCGGCCAGCCACACCCCCCAAAGACCGACAAGCAGCGCCCCGTGCAGCCGGGTGGTTTTGGTCCAGACACAGACTGCGGTAAGCAGAAAGCCTGCAATGGCCGCAGACAGAAAGCCGAACAGCATTTCGTGCTGGTGCCAGAAAAGCGCAGGCAAAGCCAGTGGCAGCTGAGCCACGCCGGTAACTTCCAGCACCCAGAGCGGGATGGCGACAATGGCCAATACGGTCATGGACAGGAAGAATATTCGGAAGGGGTAGGAAAAAAGCTGGCTCAGGCTGGCAGACGCCTTTTCAGAGGAAGTGGGTATGGCCTGCATAGATGTCTCCGAAATACATATATTTCGAGTATATGTTAAACCTACAGGCCTGTATTAACCATACCTGCTTGGGGGTAGTTTGCGTACAATGTCGGCAAACCATTTGTTAACAAAGGAACTTACATGACCTCATACATGATCTTGAAGCACCTGCACATGACCACCGCCTACCTCACCATCACGTTGTTCGCCCTGCGGCTGCTGCTGGATGCTGTGGGGCGGCCGGGCTGGCGCCAGACACCGCTGCGGTTTATTCCCCACATCAACGACACCGTGCTGCTGGTTTCTGCAATCTCGTTATTGTTCGTGGCCGGTTATGCCTCGGCGATGCCTGGCTGGCTGACGGCCAAAATCGTCTTGCTTATCGGCTATATCGTGGCCGGGGTCTTTGCGCTGAAGGCCACCGTTAACAAGCCTGTGCGGATTGCCGCTGCGGTTCTTGCGCTGGTGCAGGTGACAGCCATTTTCCATCTGGCGTTGGCCAAACCGTTCTGATCTAGCGTTTCTCACCGATCTGCTTCGTCAGTTCCTGCAGCTGTTCCTGAACAGCCCGGAGCTGGCGGGCAATTTCATCCCGTTCGTCATGGGCTTTCTGGGCCTCCCTGGCATTCTGTTCTTCGCCCATGACTTCCAGAATGGCGCCGATCATCATGTTCAGGAACACAAACGCAGTCAGGAAGATAAACGTCAGGTAGTACAGCCAGCTCAGTGGGTAATCCTCCATGGTGGCGTACATCACATCCGTCCAGTCCTCAAAGGTGGCCACCCGGAACAGGGTGAGCATGGCGATGGCCACATCGCCCCACAGTTCTTCGTCCACGCTTGCGAAAAATAGCGAACCCATGGCGGCGTAGATATAGAAAATGATGAACATCAGCAGCGCGATGTAGCCCATGCGCGGAATGGCTTTGAGCAACGAGTTGATCAGAAAACGCAGCTCGGGCACCACCGACACCAGTCGCAACACCCGGAATACCCTCAGCAGGCGCCCAAGCAGCACCGCCTCGGAATTGTCCAGAGGAATGAGACTGCCGATAACGACGATGGTGTCGAACAGGTTCCAGCCGTCCATCAGAAAGCGTCGTTTCAACGGGCTGGCGGCAAACCGGAACAGGATCTCTACCAGAAAGAACAGGGTGATGGCGTGGTCCATTACCGACAGGCTCTGCTCCACCAACGGCGGTAGGTCGTAGGTTTTTGCGCCGATGGTCAGGGCGGACAGAATGATGATGGTGATAACGACCGTCTGGAATACCTTGCTCGATTCAATGCGCTTGAGCTGGGCAAAACGGCTGGCGGGATTCATGTCCATGGACATCGCAACGGCTCCGGAAGAGTAGAAACGCGGCAATTCTAAAGCCCCGGAGCCGGGGCATAAAGCACGAACCCGGGTTTGACGTGTTTATCTGCGCGGAGGGGTGTCGGGTACGGGTGCTTTCGCCGCTGGCTGATGGCTTAATGGATAGAACATCTGCGGAGTTGCCAGTTCCGGCAGGTCGGTTTGCTCGGCCTGCGCTGCCCACTCCACGCGCTCCGCCTTACGGATGGCATAGTGCATCCAGGCCAGGGCCACTGCGACAATGGCAAACATCAGCATGAAGCAGCTTTGCCAGATGCCGGTAAGGTCGTTCAGCACACCGAAGGTGAGTGGCAGGATGAAACCTCCGATGCCGCCAATCATGCCGACCACACCGCCCACGGCGCCGACATGCATCGGATAATACACCGGAATGTGTTTATAAACGGCAGCCTTACCCAGCGACATGAAAAAACCGAGAATGAAGGTGAGCACCACAAACATTGGCAGGCCCATGGCCAGGGTGAAGCGGATATCGGCTTCAATGCCGTGAACCACATACTGGGTCGGCGGATAACTGAGCAGAAAGGTGCAGATTAATGAGGCGATAAACGTCCAGTACATCACTCTCCGGGCGCCGTAACGATCGGACAGCCAGCCACCCAGGATTCGGAACAGGGATGCGGGGATGGTATAGAGTGCGGCGATCATGCCGGCGGTTTTGATGTCCAGGCTATAAACCCCGATCAGGTAGTGGGGTAGCCACAGCGCAAGAGCCACAAAGGCGCCGAACACGAAAAAGTAGTAAATGGCAAAGCGCCAGACCCTCAGTTCCCGGAGCGGTGCCATCTGTTCAGTAAAGGATTTTTGCGCGGTGTTCCGGCGTTGTTCGGCCAGGGGATCGGTTTTTGCCAGCAACAGGAAGGCAACGCCCGTGATCGCCAGCACCATGGCGTAGATTTGCGCGGTTTTTTCCCAGCCAAAGGCTATCAGCAGAAACGGAGCGCCGAAATTGGTGACCGCAGAGCCAACGTTGCCGGCCCCGAAAATACCCAGTGCCGTGCCCTGTTTTGCCGGCTCAAACCAGGCCGCGGTATAGGCCACCCCGACAATGAAGGCGCCGCCGGCCAACCCCACCCCGAGGGCCCCCACCAGCATCATGGCGTAGGTAGTGGCGTAGGTGAGCAGGTATACGCAGCCCGCCGTGGTCAGCATCAGGATGCCGAACACCCAGCGCCCGCCATATCGGTCAGTCCAGATCCCCAGGAACAAGCGGCTTATGGAGCCGGTAAGAATGGGGGTGGCCATCAGAAGCCCCAACTGCGTGTCGGACAGCGCCAGCTCTTCACTGATGCGAATGCCGATGATGGAGAAGATGGTCCAGACGGCAAAGCACAGGGTGAAAGCAAAGGTGGAAAGACCCAGGGCCCGGTATTGCTCAGTCCTGGCGGAGGCGCTTGTCATGATCTCTCCTGGCAGTGAAAGCTACCGTTAAACCATATCAAAAATACGGTTTTTCAGGCGTGTGCATTGGAGGTACCTCTACATAGGTGGGCAGGAGGTAGATTAATGGTCGCTAACGTGAGAGTGGGGATATTCGCTGGCTTTCTCTGGTGGGGTACATGGAATCATGCTTGATGAAAATCAATTATGGCGGCTGAGGGCTATGGGGTAATGCTTGCCAATAGCAACATTACGACCTCCTTTGCGAGGTCTGCCATTCCTGGAGAACCCCATGAACATCATGATTGCCTACGACGGTTCCCGAAACGCGAGGTTGGCGCTGGCGCAAACCATCACAATGTTTCGACGGCTGGAGCCAAAAATCATCCTTGTTGCGGTAGCAGAAAACCCTCGAGACATTACGTCCGGTAACGAAGACCTCTTTCAGGAGGAGGTGAGCGAGCTGAAGCAGCATCTGAAAGAGGCGCTGGACGTCTGCGAAAGCGAGCAAGTGCGTGCCGAGAGCCTGATGCTTGAAGGCGACGCGCGCAAAAGCCTGTTGTTTGCCGCTGAGAAGAAAGTCCGGCCCGATATGCTGGTCATTGCGCGGCACAGTCACGAGCCCGATGGTGGCTTTATTGCCCGCTCCCTGACCTATTTTGTCGACGAACTGGATTACATGACCTTCGGAAGCGTCAGCTCGTTCCTGGCGCGCCGAATCCAGTGCCCGCTTCTTATTCTGCCCAGCCGCTGATGGCCGGGATTGCCTGTTTACATTGTGATAGCCCCGGGAGGCTGACATGAAAGTCGCTGACGTATTCCGCGTCCGCAATCCTGAAATCAGGGCCTTGCACCTGACCTGGATTGCTTTCTTTATTACCTTTTACGTTTGGTTCAACATGGCGCCGTTGGCGTCGAGTATGCTCAAGAGCGTGGACTGGCTCACCAAAGACGACCTGCGCCTGTTCGCCATCTGCAACGTGGCGCTCACGATACCTGCCCGGATCATTGTGGGCATGGCGCTGGACCGGTTCGGTCCGCGCCGGGTGTTCTCTGTGTTGATGGTACTGATGTCGATCCCGGCGCTGGTGTTTGCGTTCGGTGACACCATGGCCCAACTGCTGGTCAGCCGCCTGGTGCTCAGCTCCATTGGCGCCAGCTTTGTGGTGGGTATCCACATGACGGCCATGTGGTTTAAGCCCAAGGACATTGGGTTCGCAGAAGGCTTCTATGCCGGTTGGGGCAATTTCGGTTCTGCCGCAGCCGCCATGTCGCTGCCGACCATCGCTATTACCATGTACGGCGGTGAAGATGGCTGGCGCTGGGCTATTGCCCAGAGTGCCATCGTGATGGCCGCGTACGGCATCTATTACTGGTTCGCCATTACCGATGGCCCTGTTGGTACAGTTCATCGCAAGCCTCGTAAAGCGGTTGCTCTGGAGGTCAGTACCTGGGGTGACATGGTCAAACTGATCCTCTGGACGATACCGCTGGTGGGTGTGTTGTCCATTCTGGTCTGGCGAATCCAGAACATGGGCTACCTGACGGCAACCGGCGCGGCTATTTGTTATGCGGTGATCTTTGCCATTGTTTGCTACCAGATTGTCCAGATTCTCCGGGTGAATGTACCCATTTTGAAAAAGGGGGTGCCAGAGGACGACAAGTACCCGTTCAACAGCGTCGCAGCCCTCAACAGCACTTACTTTGCTAACTTTGGCGCCGAGCTGGCGGTTGTCTCCATGCTGCCGATGTTCTTTGAGGAAACCTGGAGCCTGAGTGCCACGGCGGCGGGCCTGATTGCGGCTTCCTTCGCCTTTGTAAACCTGATGGCGCGCCCCATGGGTGGCCTGGTATCCGACCGCATGGGTAATCGCCGGTTCGTGATGCTCAGCTATATGTTCGGAATTTCCGTGGGCTTTGCCCTGATGGGCTTGCTGGATTCCAACTGGCCGCTGATTGTGGCGGTGGCAATCACGGTGTTCACCTCATTCTTTGTGCAGGGAGCAGAGGGCGCCACCTTCGGTATCATTCCATCTATCAAGCGCCGGTTGACCGGCCAGATTTCCGGCATGGCCGGGGCCTACGGCAATGTGGGTGCGGTGGTCTATCTCACCATCTTCACCTTCGTCACCCCGACCCAGTTCTTCTTCATTATCGCGGCAGGTGCTTTTGTCAGCTGGGTGCTGTGCATCATGTGGCTGAAGGAACCCGAAAGCGGTTTCTCCGAGGAATACCATGTGTCTTCTGTAGATCGCCAGATTGAAGAAGAGGAGCGCCAGCGGCTGGCTGGCCAGACTGCACCCTGAAACCTTTCCTCTACAATGGAGGATGCGACAACCCGCCGCGGAGCAATCCCGGCGGGTTTTTTATATGCTCTGCAGCGACACGGGGCAACAGGAGATAGGTCATGGAGTTCTGGGAACGCTGGTCCGGGATGCTGGGGGCGGTGCTGGCGCTGGCCCTGTTACTGGGGCTCTGGATGTTTTTGGGCGAAGGTGAAAACCTGGAAGCCCGCGACAGCCGGGGTAGAACGCCGCTCATTGTTGCCGCAGAGCAGGGTGAGACTGAGCGCGTTGCAGAGCTGGTTGAGCAGGGTGCCCATGTTGATGCCGGTGATGACTGCAACTGGACAGCCATGATGAGAGCCGCCTCACGAGGCCACGCCGAGACGCTTGCCTTCCTGCTCGATCATGGCGCTGAGATTAACCACACCGACAAAACCGGCTACACCGCTCTGATGGGCGCAGTGATTGCCAATCGGCCCGACGCCGTGCGCCTGCTGCTGGCCAGAGGTGCCAATCCCGACATCCAGGAATACGAGAACGGGCAGACTGCGTTAATGATGGCGGTGCGCAACCGGAACCCGGAACTGGTTAGCTTGCTGCTCTCTGCCGGGGCAGATCCGGAGCTGGTTAATAAAGCGGGCAAGAGCGCCAGGGATCTGGCGCTGACGGCAAGTGCCGGGGAGAGAGCGCCCATGCCGCAGATACTTGAAGCTTTGGGCTGTGAGCCAGGAGCGGCAGAAGAGTACTGATACCAGGCGTTTCCCTGCCGACATAAAAAAGCCGGCCCTTGCTGGGCCGGCGAGCAGAGGTCTAACGCTTGGATTCTTGCCGTTACGGATTCTTGATGTAGGCGTTCTTGCGCAGGTAAAACCACCAGTTAACCACCAGGCATACTGCATAGAACACCGCAAACCCGTACATGGCAACTTCCGGTGTGCCAGCCTGGATTTCCTGCCCCATCACACGGGGGGCGATGAACGCACCATATGCAGCAATGGCAGAGGTCCAGCCAAGCACCGGGCCTTTCTGCTGCTGGTTAAAGATGAAACCAATGCTGCGGAAGGTGGAGCCGTTGCCAATGCCGCTGGCGGCAAACATCACAATGAACAGGATCAGGAACAGGGCGAAGTAGCTGTTCGGGTCGGTAGAGTTGTAGGCCAGCATCATCACGTAGCCGGTGGCCACAGAGGCGACGACCATCACTACCGAGATGATCTGGGTAACGATGGAGCCGCCCATTTTGTCGGAAATCCAGCCCCCTACCGGGCGAATCAGGGCGCCGACGAAGGGGCCCATCCAGGCCCAGGTGAGAGCGCTGGGAGCATCGGGGTTGACCACACGAGTCATGGTGCCATCGGCGCCCACTTCCATCATGTTGCCGAAGATAACGCTGATGGACAGGGGCAGGGCGGCGGAAAACCCGATGAAAGAGCCGAACGTCAGTATGTAAAGCACGGTCATGGACCAGGTGTGCTTGTTGCTGAAGATGGCAAACTGGTTCCTGATGTTGGGCTTGATATCGCCGGGGATGAGCCGAAGCAGTACGACCGTCAGCACGATGGTGATCGGCAGGGCCAGCCACATATTCATCACCGACAGCGCCCAGACACCGGCAATGGACGTAAGCACCCCCACAGCGTAAAGGCCCAGTATCTTGCCGAAGGCGGATAGCGGGCTGCCCGGGTTCGGGGTAACCACTTTCAGATTATTCATACCGAACCAGCCGGCAAAGGCCAGCGGAATCAGAAAAACCAGCCAGATGAAACCAGCGTTCTGGATCCAGGTGTCGGTACCTGCCTCAATGCGACCGATCAGGGTACCGCTCGGGCTTTGCAGCTGCATGGGGTCGCCGGCCAGTGCGCCAAATACACCAACGGTCATCACCAGCGGAATCAGTATCTGCATGGTGGTCACGCCGAAGTTGCCCAGCCCGGCGTTCATGCCCAGCCCGTAACCCTGTTTGCTCTTCGGATAGAACGCACTGATGTTGCTCATGGAGCAGGCGAAGTTGCCCCCACCAATACCGGACAGCAGAGCCAGTGCTTGGAACACGATGAACGGGGTATCCGGGTTCATGAGCGCTACGCCGGTACCGAACGCCGGGATCATCAGCAATGCGGTGGTCAGAAAAACGGTATTACGGCCACCGGCAATTTTGATCATGAACGAGGCCGGAATACGCAGGGTTGCGCCCGACAAGCCGGCAATCGCCGTCAGCGTGAATAACTGTTCAACAGTGAAAGGAAAGCCCAGATTTTTCATCTGTGTAGTGATCATTCCCCACATCAGCCAGATGGCGAAGCCCATCAACAGGCTGGGGATGGAGATCCATAGGTTGCGGGAGGCGGCTTTCTTGCCCTCCCGTTCCCAGAACTCTTCGTTCTCGACATCCCAGTGTTCAATGTCGGCGTTGGTTTTTGCCATGGTCAAGCTCCTCGTATGCGCTCAGTCCTATGCCACCGGGTTCAGTGGCTTGCAGGGCGTTGGCGACATTTTGCAAACGAGAGTGGCGGTTTAATGCTGATAAATATCAAGGAAGCTTTGCTGCCAGCTGTTCTCGCCAGCCGGGTCGTTTTTCGCTGCCGGATCGCTTATATAAAAGCCATTAAAAACAGTTGGTTGCGGTGGTGGTATGCCGTAAGGAGTAACGAGATTTTCAGTTGGCGCAGTGGAGGTAGCCAATCATTTCCGGGCGTGGGCACGGGAAGTCAGAGGCTTTGTGGAGCGCGGGTAAAGGGCCAGCAACTGGCCGGTGACACACGCAAAGGTCAGCGCCCAGCAGCTTGCCGAAAACCACAACAGAGCCGGCTGCGTGAAAGGCATATTCCCGGCCAGATAACGGCTGATGCTGGCACCGGCGATCAGAATAGCGATGACGACGACCTGCCATGCCGGGGGGAAGGTCCGGCGGGCTCTTTGCCAGGCCAGGCGCAGCATCACGCTGCAGGAAAGCGTACCGAGCGCACCAACAACAATGAGATGTAATGCGGGCAATATCGGCTGGCCTGTCAGTAGGTGCACACCGGTAAGCGCCGAACCGCCGGCCAGCCATAAATAGCCCAGGGCCAGTACCAGCAGGTCGGGCCGGTTCGCGCAATGCCACAGTTTCCAGCGGACAACCCGAATCCCCACCAGCACGCTGGCCGCGGTAAGTAACAGGCCGGCCAATGGTTCGGTCGCGCGGAACAGCATTAAGACTACTGCTATAGACAGCAGTAACAACAGGGTCCCTTCAATGCGCGGTTGCACCCTGGCGCTGAGTGGAATGCCCCGTTTTTCCAGAGTGCCCGCCACTGCCGGTGCAATAATCCGTCCGCCCATGAAAGTCATCAACAAGAGCAGGCCCAGGATGGTGGTTTGCAGCAGGCGACGGGGGGCGGGCAGTGGCAGGCCGGCCGTTGTCAGGGAATAGATCAGGGCCATGAGGCAGAGTACGAGAATGAGTGGGCCGGCTATTTTATTGCGCCATTTTTTAGCAGCCTGAAATCGCGGAACCACATGCCAGGCCAGCAACAAGGCGAAAGCCGGGCTGAGTAACTGCGCGACCAGCGTGTCTGGCGCCAGCAACCAGCTGAACCTGGCCCCGGCCCAGAGTATGAGCAGGGGAGCGAGTATACGCCAGGGTTGCGGGCCCAGGGTATACCCGGCCACCAGCGCCAGTGCAAAACCAAAAATCAGCTCATGACCATGCCCGGCGCCGATCAGCCCGGGTGGCCAGCCGGCTCCGGAAAGCACCGCCAGAATGGATAGGGGAACGACCAGGGCTGCCCAGAATGATGCTGCGGGGAAAAACAGCCAGAAACTGTGGATGGGTTTGTGACGCCTGGTGGTCATTCTGTGCTTCCTGGCGGGTGAGACTTGTTCAAGATCATCTGCTGTCCTTGAACCTCTTCTGTGGCTCCACTAAAAGTGAGATTAAGAAAGCATGATACAGGGGGAGACCATGACAATGACACAGCTTCTTAGCCTGCCGTTTTCGGCCAATGGCGTTTGGCGTGAACTCAAAGGGATGAACCTGTCCATTCCGTTTCTGGCCTGGGTTATTGTGGTGCCCATGTCATTTCTGCCGCCGGTGCTGTTGTACTACGCCGGAACCCATTACGGTGACAGTTTTATCAGTGGGTTTGCTGACAAAGAATGGCGCTTTATCACCACGATTCTGTTTCTGGCCGAGCTTTTGACCTTTTTCGTGATGGGATGGTTGATCAAAGCGGTGCTCGATGGCCATAACCAGCAGGTGAGTTATCAGAGCGCCTATTTGCTCGCGGCCATTGCACCGCTGCCGCTCTGGTTATCATCACTTGCATTACTGGTTCCGGTTCTGGCCGCCAGTGTATTGGCGGTAATGGCAGGGATGTTCCTGTCTTGCGCGCTGATCTACCAGGGCGTTCGTGCCTTGTGCCAGCGCTCACAGAACGATGTGCTGGCCATGTCGGCCACCTACACGGTGATGGCCGCCTCGCTGCTGGCCTGGGGAGTTTTGATGGCGATGGTGTGGGCGTTTTAGACGCTGTGGGGTAATACACCAAAATAGATCGCGCTGAAGTGGCAGGCACTGCCACCGATAACAAACAGGTGCCACACCGCGTGCATATAAGGAATGCGATCGGCCAGGTAAAACGCAACACCGGCGGTGTAGACAATGCCGCCAGCAATGGTCAGTTGCAGGGCGGTTTCACTGAGGCTGGCTACCAGGTCGGAGGAGGCGAAGGTGATCAGCCAGCCCATGGCAACGTAGATGCCGACCCGTGCCAGCTTGAAGCGGTTTTTGAAAATGACTTTCAGCACCACGCCCGTCAGCGCCAGAGACCAGATGATGGCAAACAGAGTCCAGCCCGTGGTGCCGCGCATATTGACCAGCAGAAACGGCGTGTAGGTGCCGGCGATCAACAGGAATATGGCGCAGTGGTCCAGGGTCTTGAACGCGGTTTTCAATCGGGGGTGGCGGGCTCCGTGATAAAGCGCAGACGCCATATACAGCAGAATCAGTGACCCACCGAATACGCTGAAGCTGACAATCTTCCAGATATCGCCTGATTGGCTGGCACCTGCGATCAGGGCGATGGTTCCCAACACACTGAGCAGTGCCCCGATGCCATGGGTGGCGCTGTTGATCCACTCTTCTATGCTGTAATGAACGGACGTTGCCTGGCTGTGAGTCATGGTGTTGGTTCGTACCTTATCGGGAAATGGCAATTTCAATGGAAGTATAGGGTATTTCAGCGTACACGTGTACGCAAATTTTGCTGCTTGAACATTGTGTGATCTTGTTCAGAAAAACTGAAAGACCCGAAGGAAATCTTCCGTTTTTGTCTTTTATCCGAAGCCGTTAGCCTTTGAATCAGCAAATGCAAACACAGGAGATTGTTGCAATGGCAAAAGTTCTTGTTCTTTACTACTCCATGTACGGGCACATCGAGACCATGGCCAATACCGTGGCTGAGGGTGCGCGCAGTGTTGAAGGGGCGGACGTTGTGGTCAAGCGTGTTCCGGAAACCATGGCCGACGAAGCGTTCCTGAGTGCCGGTGGCAAGGCTGACCAGGGTGCGCCGGTGGCGGACCCGAAAGAACTGGCCGACTACGACGCCGTTATTTTCGGCACACCGACACGCTTCGGTAATATGGCAGGCCAGATGCGCACCTTCCTCGACCAGACCGGCGGGCTGTGGGCCGAGGGTAAACTGCACGGTAAAGTCGGTAGCGTCTTTACCTCCACGGGTACGGGGGGCGGCCAGGAACAAACCATTACCTCGTTCTGGACCACGCTGGCCCATCACGGGATGGTGCTGGTGCCCCTGGGGTATGGGATTCCGGAATTTTTCGATATTTCAGAGGTGAACGGCGGCACGCCATACGGTGCTTCCACCATTGCCGGTGGCGATGGTAGCCGGCAGCCTAGTGAGAAAGAACTGGCTATCGCCCGTTTCCAGGGCAAGCACGTGGCTGAACTGACGGTAAAACTGCACCGGTGAGCGCCGCAGTAAGTTAACTCGGGTATTGGCGGCGGACAAAGTTCCGCCGCTTTTTTTATGGGGTTTTGCTCTGGTTGGTGAAGGCTGTTTTCAGGCGGGAAAACGTGGCCGGCACCACGCCCAGCCAGGAGGCCAGCTGATTATCCGGTACCCGCTTGACCAACTCCGGATATTCATCCAGAAGCAGCTGGTAACGTTCTCTGGCAGACATGGTCTGTTTGCGAAACTCGCGCATACTGGTGAGCTCGGCAATTTCTTCCGTGAGCACCAGAGCAAACTTGTGCCATTGGCCATCGCCATAACTCTGGATGACTGAGCGGAATGCCGCAAAGTCGGCGACCCAGACCGTGGCGGGTAAGACGCTGGTCAGGCAAAGGGTGTTGCGAACGGTGCGACTGCGACCAAAGACGGGCCAGATCAGATCGCCTTCGGTAAAGAAGTGATGAATTGCAACCTTGCCCGCAGAAGACTCCCGGAACAGACGAAGAACCCCGTACTGAACCAGATAAACATGGCGCCATGGCCGATCGTGCTTTTCCAGCGGGGTTTCCGGGTCTACGCGCTGTTGCTGGAACAAGCTGGCCAGATGGCTGAGAAATCTGGCCTCGGGGTTGTCTCGCTGTTCGTTGAGGCAGATTCCGAACGCATGGCTCAGGCCATTCAGCAGTGCGACTTCCGCTGGTGCTGATTTATATTGAATCAACTCGTCGTTGTCGTCACCCAAAAGGCACGGCGCTGAGGCCACTGGTGGCCTGAAACTGCTGATCATATCTTGACCCCGACTGCATTTGCGTAGGTCAAGTATCCTACCATCAAGGCCACATTCAAAATGACTTAAATCATTAAGGATATTTGGGTGAATCGATAAGCGTCAATGGCTGGTGCCCTCTTCATAATTGATTTTATTCCAGACATTGTACTTACCGGACGGTTTTTTCATCGGAATGCGCTTTTCTTCCTCGAGCGTGTCGGCGTCGTAGACGATCACGGCACCATTGTCGTCCCAGATGCTTAGCAGCAGCTTCTCGCCATGGCGATCGAATTCGACATGAGCCGCCACTTTGCCGGGTTCCGGCTGCAGCGTCTTGACGATTTCCAGGGTCTGCTTGTCGATGATGTGAACCTTGTCGGCATTGGGGCCAAAGAACACGTCTGCCCAGGCGTAGCGGGAGTTTTCGTGGCTGCGCATAAAGAAACCGGGGCCTTCGGTTTCCAGGGTCTTGATCACTTGCCAGGTGTCCATGTCGATAATGGAAATGGCACCGGCGCGGAAGTGCGGGGTCGCCATCACCCGGCGGCCCTGGTATTCCCAGGTAATGCCGGAGCCCAGGTGGGGCATTCCAGGCAGTGGCAGTTCGGCAACGGTTTTTCCGGTATCAAGATTGATAACGACGCCGTGCTTGCCGTCCCGTGCGGCACCAATCAGATGCTGGTACTCGGGGTCGAAAAAAAAGTCATCCAGCAGGGTGTCGGAGGTCATGCGGCGGATGTTCGCTTCACGATTTTCTACGGTGATTTCCCAGGCTTCGGGAATGTCCTTCAGCGCCGCGATAAAGCTGCCTCTCGGTGGGGCTGCATACACCGCACTCACCCGTGAGCTTTCACCCTGGTCGTTCTGCACCGGAATGAAGTCGAGCAGCTCCAGGTTGGCGGCATCGAACAACACCAGCGTGTGGGGCAGGTAGTTGGCGGCCATCACGTATTGGCCGTCGGCAGATACCGCAATGTTGCGCATATTGATGCCGGCCCGCACTTCCGCTACCACTTTCAGGTTGTAGATGTCGTACTTGGTGATCCACCCGTCCCGGGAGCCGAAATACACGTAGCGGCCATCCGGGCTGTATTTGGGGCCACCGTGCAGCGCAAAGCGGCTGGGGAACCGGTGAATCGGTTCCATGGTGTCGCCGTTCAGCAGTGTGACGTGATGATCACCAATTTCCACCACCAGAAACAGGTTCATCAGGTCGGCGTCGAACACCGGCTCATCGGGCAGTGAGCCCTGTGCATGGCTGACGTCGCGGCTGTTGCGGATTTCGGCTTTGCCCCATTTAAGCTCGTGACTGGGGGGCTGGTAGATAAATTTGGTAAGGGCACTGATTTGCTGATCGTTCAGAATCTTGTCGTAGCCCCCCATCTGGGTGGCCGGGCGCCCCTCGCGAATGACGGTTTCCGCCTGGCTTTGCTTCAGCCGGCCGAGATTCTCCGGCAGCAGCGCCGGGCCCATACCGCCCAGTCGATCAGGGCCATGACACGCCGCGCACTGCTGTAAATAGAGGGTTTCGGTATCCGCTTCAGCAGCGGGGACGGCCAGCAGGGGAGTGGCTATCAGTCCAATGGCCAGCGACAGGGCTCTGGCCAGGTTACGGCGGGGTTGGTTGGCATTCACCAGTACTGCTCCCGGTTGCTCAGAAAGGGTTCGATATCAGGCAGGTCTGCGGCTGGCGGTTGCCGCGGCAGGACCTGTCAGGGCGCTGTTCCAGCCTGCCAGAACGGGCTGGGCAAGCTTCTCGGCTAATTGCACCACCTCGCCCACAATAATCAGCGTTGGGGGCTGGAAGTCTTCCCGTTCGATAGTATCCACCAGGTCTTTCAGTGTGGTCACCGTCATGTGTTGCAGGGGCGTAGTACCACGTTCAACCAGGGCAACCGGACAGCTTTCAGACAAACCGTGGGCGGTTAGCTCGCGGACAATGGTGGGTGCGTTGTGCAGGCCCATATAGAATACGCGGGTTTGCCCCGGCGCAGCCAGTACCGGCCAGTTCAGTTCGAGCGTCTGGTCGCCTTTTCGGTGGCCGGTCACAAAGGTCACACTCTGTGAATAGTCCCGATGGGTCAGCGGAATGCCGCAATAGGAGGCGCATCCGGCGGCCGACGTAATGCCCGGTACCACCTGGAAATCAATGTCGTTGTCCACCAGAAATTCGGCCTCTTCGCCTCCTCGGCCGAAAATATAGGGATCGCCGCCTTTCAGCCGCACCACCCGGCGCTGGCGGGTTGCCAGCTGCACCAGCAGTTCGTTGGTGTCTTCCTGGGGAACATAATGGCACCCGCTGGCCTTGCCTACATGAATTCGTTCGGCGCGGGGATTTACCAGTTCCATGATCTGCGGCGACACCAGACGATCGTAGACAATGGCGTCGGCTTGCTGAATCAGCATCAGCGCTCTCAACGTGAGCAATCCGGGATCTCCCGGGCCGGCGCCGACAATGGCAACTTCTCCTGCCCGAAGGGGTTGTTCCGCTAACTGGAACTCCACCAGGCACTTCTTACGGGGATTTGTGGTCATGGCGGAGTTCCTTACAGGTTGTGAACCGGAATTTCGATCACCGGAGCGGCGACTCGACGGGCCGTTGTGTCCATCACTCCGATTTCCTCGTTGGTGAGGTAGCAGCCGGGGTCTTCTTCCCAGAAGTCGCCAGACACGTTGTAGGCCCGGACACGGGTATTGCCGTTGCAGATGCTCAGATACTTGCAGTCGGCGCAGCGGCCCTTGACCGGGCGCGGATGCTGGCGAAAACCCTGCATCAGGGGGTCGGTGGTTTCAGACCAGATTTTGGAAAACGGCGTTTCCCGTACGCTGCCCAGATTGTGGTCCCACCAGAAGGTGTCCGGATGCACCACGCCCAGATTATCAATGTTGGAGATGTTCACGCCGGACGAGTTGCCACCCCAGTTGGTCAGGCGCTGGGTAAGGGCGTCCACCTGGTCCGGATAATGCTCCTTGGCCCATTCGATCAGGAAGGGGCCGTCGGCATCGTTGTTGCCGGTAACGTATTCCCGTTCGATGCCACGCTGGAGTTCGTCGTGGCAATGGTTGAACAGCAGGGTCATGGCCTCACGGGTCATGTCGTACCAGGCATCCCGCTTCTTGTTGCGACCGCCCCGGCCAGAGTAATTCAGGTGCGAGAGGTAGAATTTGTCGATCTGGTGCTCGTCCAGCATCTCCAGCATTGCGGGCAATTCCGGGTAGTTGTCCTGGGTCAGGGTGAAGCGCAGGCCCACCTTGATACCGGCCTGTTTACACAGGGCCACCGCGTGCATGGATTCCTTGAAAGCACCTTTTTTCTGGCGGAATTCATCATGGGTGGCTTCCAGGCCGTCGATGCTGATGCCCACGTAGTCGTAGCCCACTTCAGCGATCTTGTCGATGTTGTCTTCGGTGATCAGGGTGCCATTGGTAGACAGGCCAACGTAGAAGCCCATGGCCTTGGCCCTGTGGGAAATATCGAAGATGTCAGGGCGCATCAGCGGTTCGCCGCCGGAGAGAATCAGTACCGGAACCCCGAAGGCCTTGAGATCGTCCATCACTTTGTACACTTCCTGGGTGCTCAGTTCGCCCTTGAAGTCGATATCGGCGGAGATGGAATAGCAGTGCTTACAGGTGAGATTGCAGCGGCGGATCAGGTTCCAGATCACCACCGGGCCGCTGGGCTTGGGTGCCGGGCGTACCGGTGCCGGGTTCATCAGGCTCTTGATGTAGCGGGTCATACGAAACATAAATTCTCTCTCTCATCGGGAGTGGCATTCCAGCCTCTCCGGGTGGGCCTTTACCGGCTCTCTACCCTTCCAACTATCCCCCTGCCGGTGCTTTGTATCCATACCTTTAATGGAGTACTTCAGGGGGTACGTGCTACTGCTTATCTGCTTGTTTTCTCAATCGTAATCCGGTTTTTTTCAGAATCGCGGAACTGTACAGGATGGTGTGCCCGGAGCAGGCGTCGCCCAGCAGATCGCGAATCTGCCCGGCTTTGTGTTCAACTTCGTCTTTGCTGGTGCCATGAACCATGGCAAAGAGGTTGTAGCTCCAGTAGGGCAGATGCCGCGGCCTTTGATAGCAATGGCTGACAAAGGGCAGGCCGCCGACCTTCTCGCCCAGCGTGGCGATGGCATCGTCGCGAACGTCCCAGACGGTCATGCCATTGAAGCGATAGCCCAAACGGTAATGATCCGGTACGGCCGCGACCCGGCGAATCACACCGCTTTGTTGCATTTGCTGGAACCGGGCCAGCACTTCCCCGGCGGGCATATTCAGTTGTTGGCCCAGTTCTGCCCAGGGGTCCGGTACCAGGGGTAAACCGGACTGGGTGGCAACGATCAGTGCCCGGTCCTGTTCGCTCAGAGACTCAGACTTCAAAGTGGAGGTGGACATGGAACTCCTGCTCCTTGGGCATATTGTAAACCGGATAGCCGGTGAGGGACTCAATCCGCCTGATGGTGTCGGCAATGCCGCCGGGAGTTTCCGTCGCCAGGACAAACCACATATTCAGTTCGTGCTCGCGGCGATAGTTATGGGCCACTTCGGGAAAGCTGTTGACCTGTTCGGTTACCCGAACAAAGTCCTCCTCGGGAATCCGCATGGCGGCGAGCGTCAGGCCTCCGCCCATTTCACCGGCATGGAACATTGGGCCGAACCGGGTCAGGGTGCCGTTGTCGAGCAGGGTTTTCAGGTGTTGCAACAGGGTGTTTTCAGACACTCCCAGCTCATCGGCAACATCCTTGTAGGGAGACCGGGTCAGCGGTAAACCATACTGAAGGCGGTTGATGATGGCGCGCTCCAGCGCCGTAAACTCGGGTAGTGGCACCCCGGATTCCTTGCGTTCAGCAATTGCTGACATAGCGGCCTCCGCGCTGCAGGTAGGCTTTGTTGCTAAAAAGTACGGCGTGCGGAATGTCCTGCAGACCATGATCCTTGATCATCGAATCCAGTTGCCCGAGCACACGGTTCCGGTCTACACCGTGAATCATGCAAAACAGATTGTAAGGCCAGTCTGGCCGCCGCCGGGGCCGCTGATAACACAGGGTCACGAACGGCACCGAGGCCAGGGTTCTGCCCAGGTGCGATACCTGCTCATCGGGCACATCCCAGACCACCATAGCGTTGGCCCGGTAACCCAGGGTCCGGTGTTTGACCACCAGCCCCAGGCGCTTGATCAGGCCTTGCTCCTGCCATTGGGTGATGGCATCCATGACTTGTCTCTCAGTGAGCCCGGTGCGCTCGGCCAGAGCCTGGTAAGGGCGCGGGGTCAGTGGCAGGCCATTCTCAAGTTGTTCTCGCAACCTTAGCAACCCCCAGGCACTGATGGCCTGTGGGTTCATGAATAATTCGGGGTTTGGGCTGCCGGGGAGGTTCATGACAATGCCTCCCAGTCGATGTCGAAGCCCAGGTCGATGTGATAGCCCTCGACCATCGGGAGTCTCAGCATGGGTAGCTTCAACTGATGTTCCAGTTCGTCCAGTCGCTCATCCAGTGTGTCTTCATCCGGAGCGGTCATTACGAACCAGAGGTTGTAGGTGTGCTCCCGCGCGTAATTGTGATTGACGCCGGGCGCTTTATTAATCCGGGCTGCCACCATGTCCATTTGTTCGGAAGGGGCAGCCACGGCAGCCAGCAGGCTTGCGCCTGCCTGGCTGTGTTCAAATACCGGGCCGACCCGGCTGAGTACCTGATGCTCCTGAAGTGCAGCCAGCCGGTTGATCACTTCGTCCTCGGAAATGCCCAGGTTGCTGGCCATTTCCTGATAAGGGCGCTCACATACCGGCAGATTGCGCTGGTAGTGGTTGATCAACTGCTTGTCTACCGTGTCCAGTCTCATCAGGCTATCTCCTCCGGGCCGGGGCCGGATCAGTACACGTCGTGCTGGGTGTTGTAAGTGTTGAACTTACCGGTCGGGGTGACCATGTAGTCGCCCTTGATCACCTTCTTCAGCTCCCGTGTCTTATCGTCGACCACAACAATGGCAGAGTTCTTGTCCTGAGCATTCCAGACTGAGAACCAGACTTCGTCGCCTGCCTTGTTGTATTCCGGTTGAACCACACGCTTGGGACCCTCACCCAGGTCTGCCCACTCGGCAATCGGCAGCACTTCGTAGCCGGCATCAAAGTTGTTGATGTCGAATACCGCTACGCTCTGGCTGACGGCTTCCGCCGGGTTGAGGGCCGTGTCAACGTACAGGTTGGTAGACTCCGGATGGGTCTTCACGAACAGTGAACCACCACCCTGGCCGTCCACGGTGCGAACCACCTTCCAGGCTTTATCCGGGTGATTTTCGGGGTCGGTACCGATCATCTGGATGGTCTGATCACCCAGGTGAGAGGTTGCCCAGACAGGACCATGCTCGGGGTCAACAAAGTTGGCGCCACGACCCGGGTGCGGAATCTTGCCCACATCAACAATCGCCTCCAGGTTACGATCCTGCGCATCCACAACCGCAATCTTGTTGGAGTTGTTGGCCGCTGTCAGGAAGTAACGCATGCTGGCATCCCAGCCGCCATCGTGCAGGAATTTTGCTGCATCAATGGAGGTGATGTTCATGTTATCCATGTCTTCGTAGTTCACCAGCATGATCTTGCCGGTTTCTTTCACGTTGACGATGAATTCCGGGTGGGCGTGGGACGCGACAATGGCGGCTACCCGTGGCTCAGGATGATATTCCTGGTCGCCTACGGTCATGCCCCGGGTGCTCACAATCTTCTTGGGCTCCAGGGTATCGCCGTCCATGATCACGAACTGCGGTGGCCAGTAGGTGCCGGCAATGGCGAGCTTGTCTTCCCAACCCTTGTACTTGGAGGTTTCGACAGAGCGTGCTTCCATGCCGACTTTGATCTTGGCGACGGTTTGCGGCTCTTCCATCCACAGGTCAATCATGTTGATCAGGGCGTCACGACCGATAACCATCACGTAGCGGCCGGAGGCAGACATCCGGGAGATGTGTACCGCGTAGCCGGTATCGATGATCTTCACGACTTCCTTGGAATCACCGTCGATCAGGGCGATCTGGCCCGCATCACGCAGGGTGACGCTGAAGATGTTTTCCAGGTCCAGGTCGTTCATTTGCTTGGTCGGCCGGTCTTCCGGCGGAACGATCACTTCCCAGGTATCCTTCATATCAGCCAGGCTGAATTCGGGAGGCATGGGTGGCTCGTGCATGATGTACTTGGCCATCAGCTCTACGGTTTCTTCGTCGAAGTCACCGGAGGTCAGCCAGTTCGGCATACCCGCCGGTGAGCCGTAGCTGATAAAGGCCTTCAGGTAGTCGATACCGCGCTCCTGGGTGATATCCGGAGTCAGCGGCTTGCCGGTAGCGCCTTTGCGCAGTACACCGTGACAGCCCGCGCAACGCTCGAAATAGATCTGCTTGGCTTTTTCGAATTCGGCATCGGTCAGGTCCGGCGCGCCCGGGGAACGCACAACTTTCGCGGAGCCGGCGTCTACGGTACTGGGGGTGCCCTCGTAGGCCATGGTGGCTTCGTCGACGTTTTTTTTCGGGGCGGCCTGGGCAGACATCACGCCAAGAGACGTAATGGCCACGGCCAGGGCCAGTGGTTTGATCATCATCTGGGTTACTCTCATCAGGGTCTCTCCTTGGGGTTCAAGAGTATGCCTAGGGTTCTCTTGTTATCACTTATGAACCTTGATTAATGTCACAAATATACGACTTTTCAAGAGAGTACCTCGCAGGTGGTAGAGGGGTTACAACCAAAGATCACTGGATACCCGCAACAAAATTAATCAATATCAATGCCAAGAAACAGTCGGGATCGCAGCATGGCTGTGGTCCTTCAGGAGAACGCTGATGAAATGGTCAATGCCGGGATGTTGCAGGTACCTGGGAGTGGTCGCTATGTTTCTGTCGTTATCGGCGGGCGTTCAAGCCGGGGCGCCGGAAACCAGGGAGGAATTGGCTAACTTCGTCATTCAGGATTGTGGTTCCTGCCACGGGTTGAAGCTGAAAGGCGGTCTTGGCCCGCCGCTCCGCCCCGAAGACATCCAGTTACTGCCGGAAGCCGCTGTGGCTGCCATTATCCGGGACGGCGTTCCGGGTACCGCCATGCCCCCCTGGAAAGCGCTGCTGAATGAACAGGAAATTGCCTGGATCAGCCGTCAGTTGAAATCGGGGGCACTGCTCGCCCCGGACTCTGAAACATCTCGAACCCGATAAGCTTCAAGGACCCGTGATGAAACGCCTTTTTGCGCCTTTGGTAGTTAGTGTTTTTACCACCGTTATAACCGGTTGCCAGTCGCTGTCTGCAACGGACTCTGTGGAACTCCGGGGGACCGGCGATCTGGGCCTGATCATCGAAAGGGCGACCGGGTCGGTGCTGGTGGTTGACCACTCAGACCATGAAATACTCGGTCGCGTTGAGGGGTTGGGTGACTTGTCACACGCTTCGGTCGTCTATTCCCGCGATGCCCGCTACGGCTATGTCTTCGGGCGCGATGGAGGATTGACCAAAGTCGACCTGCTAACCCGGGCAGTGACTGACCGGGTGATCCAGTCCGGTAACAGTATCGGGGGTGCCATTTCCCAGGACGGCCGTTACGTTGCGGTGTCGAACTATGAGCCTGGCGGGGTCAATATTTTCGACAGCGAAACCCTGGATACAGTGGCGGAAATCCCCGCTTTCTACACCAATGACCAGCAGCAACAGGGCCAGTCCAAAACGGTGGGCCTGGTCGATGCCCCGGGAAACCAGTTTGTGTTCAGTCTGTTCGAGGCGGGTGAGATCTGGACCGTCGATATGCATAACACGCCGCCGAGCGTCAGCCGCTACGATGCCGGAAAAGAACCTTACGATGCCCTGGTCACACCCGACGGTCGTTATTACATTGCCGGCCTGTTCGGTGAGGACGGCCTGTCGATGATGGACTTGTGGGAGCCCGGCCAGGGCGCTCAGACCATTCTGCCGGATTACGGCAAGGGCGAGCAGCGCCTGCCGGTTTACAAGATGCCTCATCTGGAGGGCTGGGCCATCGCTGATGGCCACGCTTTCGTGCCGGCAGTCGGTCGGCATGAAGTGCTGGTGGCCGATATGGAAGACTGGAGCATGGTGCAGCGCATTCCTGTGCAGGGCCAGCCGGTATTTGTCATGGCCAGCCCGGACAACCGGCAGATATGGGTCAGCTTCGCCCATCCTCTGAACGACGTGGTGCAGGTGATCGATTCCCGGACCCGGGAAATTATCCGCACTCTGGAGCCGGGCAAGTCTGTGCTGCATATGGAGTTTACCCCCAGAGGGGAGGAGGTGTGGGTGTCCTCCCGGGACAGCAACCGGGTGACGGTTTACAACACCCGCACCCTGGAAAAAGTGGCGACGCTGCCGGCACAGAAGCCGTCTGGCATCTTTTTCACCAACCGTGCGCACCAGTTGGGCCTGTGACATGAGGCCGGCTGCTGGCGCTTTGGTGCTGGCACTTCTCCCGGGTTCTGTGTTTGCCGGCCAGGTGCCCGAGGTGCCTCGTCTCGAGGTAATGACCGAGGCGCGTTCAACCACCGTCGCCAGTTACCGGCTCCAGCGCTACCTGCAGGCTCGGGGCTGTGAAGCTGAACTGGTCTTCAACCAGGCCGGCGACAGTGAGTTGGTGTACCGGCCCGAGGGTGCAGGCCACCGGCGGTTGCTTGATGCCGTAAGTGCCGCCGGCCAACACCCCGTTCCGGTGTGGGTCACCCGCAAGACTGCCGGTGTGCGCTCGTTGCAGGCGCTTGAGGGGCGAGACGTATCAATAGTCGCCGGAAGCGACCCGGTATCCGGACAGCTCGCGTTACAAGCTCTGGCTGGCGCTGGCGTGGTTCCGGAGCAGGGCCAGCGCTACGTGGCTGGTGATTTCAGTTCGGCTCTGGGCTTGTTGCTGCATAACAATACCCATGCGGCGGTGTCGGAACTTGGCCTGGTCGGGCCGTTTCTGGGGCCCCAGGGACTAACCATTACCTGGCAGGGAGAGCCGGTATCCGGTGCAGGCTGGTATGCCCGCGACGCGAACCCGGGCCCGGCAATTCAGCCGTGTTTCGAGGCGCTGCTGACGTTGAAGCGCAGTGACGACCGCCAGATTTTCAATCTTTTTCCGGAATGGGTGCACGGCTTTGCCACACCCGATTCCCAGCCTTAAAAGGACGCTGTTTATGACCTTCTACCAACCCGCCGGCAACGAAGTCGAACTGTTCACGGCCGCTGCTGAAAACGGTCTGCCGGTACTGATTAAAGGCCCCACGGGCTGCGGTAAAACCCGCTTTGTCCGTTATATGGCTGAAAAACTGGGGCGGCCCGTGTATACGGTGGCCTGCCATGATGATTTGACCGCATCGGATCTGGTGGGGCGGCACTTGATCGGCCCCGAGGGCACATACTGGCAGGACGGTCCGCTGACCCGGGCGGTTCGTGAAGGTGGCATCTGCTACCTTGATGAAGTGGTGGAAGCGCGCAAAGACACGACCGTTGTGTTGCACCCTCTGGCGGATGATCGCCGGGAGCTACCTATTGAACGCACCGGTGAGTTGTTGCAGGCTGCACCGGGCTTTATGCTGGTGGTGTCTTACAATCCGGGCTACCAGAGTTTGCTGAAGGGCATGAAGCCCAGTACCCGGCAGCGGTTTGTGTCCATGAGCTTCGATTACCCGACGCCGGACGTGGAGCAGACCATCGTTCAGGAAGAGTCCGGCTGCGATGCCGACCTGGCGAAGCAGCTGGTGGGGCTGGCAACGTCTTTGCGCAAGCTGAAAGACCACGATCTGGAAGAAGCAGCGTCTACCCGCTTGCTGATTCACACTGCATACCTGATAGCCTCCGGTATGCCCCACATCGAGGCCTGCCGGGCCGGGATGATCGAGCCGCTATCGGATGATGCGGTGACTGTTAATGCACTGATGGAGGTGGTGTATGCCGTATTCGGGCAGTCCGAAGAGTGAATCTCCCGGGGCGATTGCCCCGGTTATCTGGTATTTGCTGAACCTGCTGGCGTTGCCGGTGATCGGTTTCGTTGTGTTGCTGGCTATAGCCATGAAATCCGCTGATGCGCACGCGTTGCGGCGGGCCCATAGCAAGGCGGCGGTTTATATGTCGATACTGGGTGCGGTGTTGATCAGTTCAGGGGTTGGCGTTTGCTGGCTCATCTACGGCAACACTGGTTTGTTCTGGACTTATGCCATTGTCTGGGCTGTCGTGCTGCACACGTCGTTCGTACTCTGGGGGATGATTGCTCTGGCGCAAGCGATTGGTAACAAGCCGCCTACTTTTCCCAGGGCGTTGCTGTAACCACCGAGGTCAGGGCGCCGTGG